>JALYFY010000715.1 GCA_030777385.1 Pseudomonadota bacterium
GCACCGTCTCGCCCGCCTCCGCACGAGGAGCCTCCGTGATGGATACACCGGGCAACTCGTCCTCGGCGGCCCCGCGATGGCGTGGCAGGTAGATCTTCATCGTCGTGCCCTGGCCAACCTCCGAGTAGATCCTGAGGTGTCCTTCTGACTGCTTGGCGAAGCCATACACCATCGACAGGCCCAGGCCGGTGCCCTGCCCCAGGGGCTTGGTGGTGAAGAACGGCTCGAAGGCACGTGCGATCACGTCCGGCGGCATACCCGTTCCGGTATCGGTGATGCAGATCGCCACGTATTGACCCGGGGTGACGTCACGCTGGGCCGCCGCATAGGCGTTGTCGAGATGCGCATTCGCCGTCTCGATGGTAAGCCTGCCGCCGTCCGGCATGGCATCCCGTGCGTTGATCACAAGATTGAGGATAGCGCTCTCGAGCTGGTTAGGATCGCACAGGATCATCCACAACCCGCCTGCCGTGACGATCTCCAGGGCATGCAGCGGGCCGATGGTGCGGCGGAGCAGATCCTCCATTGATGTGATGAGCTGGTTGGCGTTGACCGGCTTGGGATCGAGCGGCTGGCGGCGGGAGAAGGCGAGCAACCGGTGGGTCAGCGCGGCGGCGCGCTGGGCTGAGCTCATCGCGGCCTTGGCATAACGCTCGATGTTCTCTGTCCGCCCTTGAGCCATGCGGGTCTGCATGAGGTCGAGGGAGCCGACGATGCCGGTCAGCAGGTTGTTGAAGTCGTGGGCGATACCGCCGGTGAGCTGGCCGACAGCTTCCATCTTCTGCGCCTGGCGCAACTGCTCCTCAGCCCGCATGAGTTCCTGCGTGCGCTCCTCGACCCGCTCCTCCAGAGTCTGATTCAGGTGGCGCATCGCCTCATTGGCTGCACGCCGTTCATTGACGTCACGCAGGATGGCGGTCACGAGCACGCGCGTGTCGCTCTGCCAGCGGGCGGCGGACACCTCCAAGAAGCTTGTGGATCCATCCTTACGCCGGGCCGTGATCTCCACGGGACGGTGCATGACGATCCCTTCAAGAAGGCTTTGCCAAAGTTCGCCCCATGGCTCCGGCGCATCCAGGAGAACGGCCATTTCCCGACCAACCAGATCGTTTGGTGCGTAGTCGAATTCCAGTGCGGCCGCCGGGTTGGCGAGCTGGATGACGCCCTGCGCATCTAGGGTCAGGATGGCGTCGGGAGCGCTGTTCACGACGGCATCGTAGCGGGCGTTCTGCCGCTCGCGCAGGATTCTCTCGCGGTAAACTGCTGTCGTGACATCGACGATCTGAACCAGGCACTTGTAGTAGGGGGCCTGGCCAAGGGGCCGCACGGAGACATTGTGGATGAGCTCCTGCCCGGAGCGGGTTCTCAGAGGCAGGAGAGCCGGGTGCAGGGAATGGGTCAAGAGGCGGGATGCGCCCGACACCAGCGCTTCCGAAACTGCGGAGGTCAGCCGGCTTGGACCCGCGCCGGGAAAGAGTTCGTCCAACCGCTTGCCAATAGCGTCCCGAGCGGGGATGCCGCTTGCCGAGGCCAACCACGCATTCCAGGCTGCCACGCGCCCGTGGCCGTCCAGCGCGGTGAGGCCCATGTCAAGTGCTTCGAACACGGCGGCGGACATGTCGTTTTCAAGCCGGTGCATCTGAATACGGTGCTGTCCCGCCCGTCTCCCGTTCGATGAACTCGCCGAGTAGTGTCTTGAGCGCGGCCAGGGACGGCATGTCCATCAGCATGGCGATGTGGCCGCTGATATCTCGCTGCCGGACCGTGAAGTTGATGTAAAGGAACATCACCACGTCACCGGCCTCCGGCGGTGGCGCCAGACTGAAGAACTCGGGCCCCTTGCCCCGCATGATCTCCGGCAAGGACATCTTGAGGCTGCGCCGGAGCATGTTGGCGATCGTGGCCAGGCATGCGTTCAGGAGAATGTTGCCGGTCTCGGCGAGCGCTTCCTGCTCGAGATCGATGATGTCCTCAAGGGACAGGTCACCACCCGTCACGGCCCTGACGAGCTCGAGGCTCTTGGTCTCGGGGAAGATGAGCAGGGCCCGACCCGTGATGTCGCCCTCAAAGACCTGATGGACTGCGACGAGGGGACCCGCCCCGCCCTTGCCGAGGATTTCGATGGCAAGGGCGGAGCTGAGAAGGTCGATGGATGGTACGGAGAGATGGACCTGCTCGCCGACCATCTCGCGCAGGCTGACAGCGGCGCGGCTGACTCCGATGTTCACCATCTCGGTAAGGGCATCGAGCTCCAGCTCGCTGAGCACTTCCGAGATTGTTGATGCCATCATCTCCCACCTCGGCTGCGACATGTCGCAAGGCGCTTCCAGACCAACACGTGCTAAGCCGCGCTCGACCGCAGGCGCAGGGCTGCTCCGGAAATGAATCCTCTCAGCCCCTCTTCGGTCAGAGGCTTGCTGACGAACGTGGCGTTCACCTCTCGCGCCTGAGCGATCACCTCGTCCTGGATATTGGCTGTAATGACCGCAACCGGCATCGTCGGATGGCTGGAGCGGATCTCTTTGGCCAATTCGAGCCCATCCTTCTCCGGCATGTTGAAGTCGATCATAGCCACGTCGATCTTCCGGTCGCCCAGGATGGCGAGGGCTTCCCGGGCATTACCGGCCTCGACTCTGTCCCATTCGGGCTGGAGCGCGGACAATGTCTTGGCTGCGACGATGCGCGCAAGCTTGCTGTCGTCGACGATCAGAACCGTTATCGCCACTCAGGAACTCCGCTAGGAATAGACTGCCCGGAACGACCGGAACGGTGTGGAAGAGACGGGTTACAGACCTCTTTTAGAGTATGCCGGGAGAATGACAACTCTTCAGCCTCCCTCTGGCTCTGGCGCCAGGCGGCTTTCGCCCGTCAAAGCCGGATTAATCCAGTCTCGAAGAAAGGCGTCTCCGGCCGTTCCTCGGATCGTCGGTCGCAGAGCCATCAGAACCTGGAGAACGGCAGCGTGGAGATGCTCGGCACCCGCCAGATCGACCATCCGCCCTCTGTCACTCTGGAGCCAGCCGAGCAGCGGCTCCGCATCCTCGACGCGGCATGGCCCTTCCAGGATGATGGCATCGCCTTCCAGCCGCACGCTCATCCAATCAGCTCCGGAATATCGAGAATCATTAGGACGCTGCCATCCCCGAGCAGGGT
>JALYFY010000716.1 GCA_030777385.1 Pseudomonadota bacterium
CCGCCATCAAGGCGCATGCCGCCGCCAAGGCCACCGGCCTGCCGGCGCTCTCCGATGATTCCGGCCTGTGCGTTGATGCGCTCGACGGCGCGCCAGGGCTGTTCACGGCCGATTGGGCCGGCCCGAACAGGGACTTCCATGCCGCCATGGAGCGGGTGATGCGCGAGCTGCAGAAGCGCGAGGCCGCCGACAGGAAGGCCCACTTCGTCTCCGCCCTCGTCATCGCCTGGCCCGACGGGCACGAGGAGCTGTTCGAGGGCCGGGTCTTCGGTCAGGTCGTATGGCCGCCGCGCGGCGACAAGGGCTTCGGCTACGATCCCATGTTCCGGCCGGACGGCTTCGCCGAGACCTTCGGCGAGATCTCGTCTGAAGAGAAGCACGGTATCGACTGGTCGAGACCGAAGCCGTCCGGCCTCTCCCACCGGGCACGAGCCTTCGTGAAGCTGGCGGCAGGGTGCCTGCAGCGGGACTGACACCCTCGCCCGTCCGTCATCACCGGCCTTGTGCCGATGATCCCGATTACCTGACGCGCCGAGCCCTTCTCATCGGGATGGCCGGGACGGGCCCGGCCATGACGAGGAATGTTACTGCGGATCAAGAAGAAGCGCCCCGAAGGGCGCTCCGTTGGTCGGCTTAGACGCTTGTGGTGCCGTTGCCGGTCTGACCCCGGCGCTTGGCCATGTAGGCGTCGAACTCCTCGCGGTCCTTGGCCCGCTTCAGCTCCTCGACGAAGTTGCGGAAGTCGCGGGCTTCCTCATCGAGCTTGCGGCGCTCTTCCTCGAGCCGCTCCAGCTCGCTGCGGCGGTAGTCGTCGAAGGCCGCATTGCCCGTGCTGGCGAAGCCGCCGAAGCCGGCGGGGCCACGGGAGCGGAAGAGGTCGTCCTTGGCCCGTCCGAAGCTGTCGTTCAGGTAGGCCTTGGCCTGGTCGTATTTCGGATATCCCATCATTTTCCACACCAGATAGGCCAGCGCGAGCGGCCAAGCGAAGATGAAGCCCAGGATGATGCCGGCGATCTCCAGACCGCGTCCGGGCTTGCGCCCGCAGCGGCGACTGGCGCCGTTGTTCCAGGGGCCCGCTTGCGGGCCCGCATTCCAGGCGGTGGAGGCAGAGTCTGACATCGGAGGGTCCCTATGTTAATGCTAACAACATTAACATGCGGATCGATTTTGGCGCTTTCAAGGGATCGCTTCTGAAAATCGGACAGCAGCCTACGATTTGCCCTTCAGGGCGCCATGGACGAGGGCGAGCACGCCTGCCCGCAGCAGCTCGTATTTGTCAGGGAGGCCAGGACCCCTGGGGAGTTGGCCAGCAGCGTCGAGGGTCGCAATGCCGTGGGAGAGCGCCCAGACCTCGATGGCGATGAAGCGCGAATCGACGCTCTGGAAGCCCTCCGGAAAGGTCTCGGAGAGGGCTGTCACCAGAAACTCGAAAGCATTGCCGGAGGGCTTTTCGGGCTCATGAGCGCCTTTGGCCTTGAACGGCCCACAAGCCTCGCCCTCCGTGGGCTTGGCCGAGAACATGGCGGCATAGAAGCCGGGCTCCTGCTCGGCAAAGGCCAGGTAGGCCTCGCCCATGCGGGTGAACCGCTCGAGGGCTGAGCCCTCGCTTTGAAGCGCCCGGCCGAGGCGTTTCGCCAATTCGTCGAACCCGCGAAAGGCCACCTCGGCAACGAGCGCCTCCCGGCCCCGGAAGTGCCGGTAGAGCGCGGCCGGCGTCACGCCCACGAGCTTGGCCGCGTCGGCCAGCGTAAATCCGCCGATGCCCCGCTCGGCAATGAAGCGCTGCGCCGCCTCGATCAGCGCCTCCTTCAGGTTGCCGTGATGGTAGCCCTGCCGGTCGAACGGGCCGCGCCAATGCCGCATGATAGGTCCTTCTGCTCTGCCCGGCGACCTTAAGCTGCCATGGGCTGGGCGGCTAGATCGGAAGGCTTATCAGAGTGAACAACCGTGTGGGTGAATGGGTCCAGAAATCCTTCTGCAATGTGCCGCCTTGTCGTCCCCGGCGGCCTTAAGGCCGGGAAGGGGATCCATAGCGTCGCGCTTGATCGTGGATTCCCTTCCCCTCCGCTGCGCTGCGGCCGGGAATGACAATGAGGTTGACGCTCCCCCTTCATCCTTGGCGCTCCCCTTTGAGGTTGACGCTCCCCTGTCATCCCCGGCGGTCCGTAGGACCGGGAAGGGGATCCATGGCACCGTGCGCGTGAGTGGATTCCCTTTTCCTGCGATGGCTTGCACCATCTCCAGCCGGGAACGACATGCGCGCTGCAGTTACACCTCCAGCCGCTTTTGCCACTCCTCTGGCGCAGTGATGCTGCCGAGATTGAGCCACCGGGCCATCAGGCGCAGCTCGTCGCCGAGAGCGGGCGCGATCTCTTCCGGCGCAACGGAGGCCTCCGGGTGGATCGAGTGGACGATGAGATTGCCCGCCACACGATCCGCCTTGAGATCGACGCGGGCGACGACTTTCTCGCCGAGGACGAAGGGCAGGCAGTAATAGCCGAATTCCCGCTTCTCCGCCGGGGTGTAGATCTCGATGCGGTAGCGGAAATCGAACAGGCGCTCCGTGCGCGTGCGCTCCCAGACGATGGGGTCGAAGGGTGAGACGAGCGCCCGCGCCTCGACCCGCCGCGGGATCCTGGCCTCCGGGTCGAGATAGACCGGGCCCCAGCCCTCGACGGTGACGGGGATGAGATCGCCCGCTTCCACCAGTTCGGGAATGCGGGCCTTCGCGTCCTGCGCCTCCAGGCGGAAGTAATCGCGCAGGCAGCGCTCGGACGCGATGCCGAGCGCGCGGATGGACAGCCGCAGGAGTTCGCGCTGCGCTTCGTCTGCGGAAGGCGTCGGCAGGTTCAGGATGCTGGAGGGCAGAGCCCGCTCCGGCAGGTCGTAGATGCGCTCGAAGCCGCGCCGTGTGGCGGTGGTGACCAGGCCCGCCCAGAACAGCCATTCCAGCGCCCGCTTGCCGTCGCTCCAGCCCCACCAGGAGCCTTGCGCCTTGCCGCCGATGGACAGATCGCCAGCGCCCATGGGGCCGCGGGTCTCGATCTCGCGCCGCACCGCCTCGATGAAGGCGCGCTTCTCCTGCCCAAACCGGGCAAGCCCGCCATAGACGCCGTCGCCCCGCTTGGCGCGCTCCATGCGCCAGCGGAAGAGAGGGTGCAGGTCGAGGCGGATCAGGGAGGCCTCATGGCCCCAGTACTCGAAGGTCTCGCGCTTCCTCGGATGATAGGCGGCTGTTTCGAGCAGTCCCCGGTCATAGGCGCCGATCCGGGAGAAGAGCGGCATGTAATGCGCCCGCACCAGCACATTCACCGAATCGATCTGCAGCAGGTGCGAGCGCCCCAGCACGCGGCTCAGGTGGCGCCGGGTCGGCGCGGCGGGGCGGTCTTCGTGAAAGCCTTGAGCCGCCAGGGCGATGCGCCGGGCTTGGGACAGGGAGAGATGGGTGCGAGGTGCCATGGGCGAACATTACAGGAACGATCCTGCCGGATGCCAGACCCTGAACTTGCGCAGGGCCGCATCATGCGGCGGAACCTGTGGATGGCTGCCGGGTTTAAGCCCCTTCGTCGGCCGGAATGCATACCCGCCCTGCAGCCCGGGCGAGGACAAAGCTGCTGCCCGTCCCCTAGATGGGCTTGCCTGAACACGATGGACGCGATGGATCAATCAACCAACGAGACGCTTCGGGGCAGCCCCACATCCACCCTGACCCATGCCGAGATCCGCACGATCATCATCGGCGTTCTGCTGGCCATGTTCCTGGCGGCACTCGACCAGACCATCATCGCCACGGCCCTGCCGACGATCGGCCGCGAACTCGGCGACCTGGAGCACCTGCCCTGGATCGTGACGGTCTATCTCCTGACCTCCACCGCCGTGACGCCGCTCTACGGCAAGCTCAGCGATACCTATGGCCGCCGGGTGATCATGCTGGTCGGCATCGTGGTCTTCATCGCCGGATCCATCGCCTGTGCGCTCGCGCCCACCATGTTCTTCCTCATCCTGGCCCGCGGCATCCAGGGCATCGGCGGCGGCGGGCTGATCGCGCTGGCGCAAACCATTATCGCCGATATCGTGCCGCCCAAGGAGCGCGGGCGCTATCAGGTCTACTTCGCCAGCGTGTTCATGACCTCGAGCCTGCTCGGGCCGGTGCTGGGGGGCTATTTTGCGGAGCACCTGCACTGGTCGGTGATCTTCTGGATCAATCTGCCACTTGGACTGGTAGCTCTCTTCATCGCCTTCCAGAGCCTGAAGAAGCTTCCCCGCTTCGAGCGGCCGCACAAGCTCGACCTCTTAGGCTCGGTTCTTCTGGTGGCCGCCACCGTGGCCCTGCTCTTGAGCCTGAGCTGGGGCGGGATTCGCTATCCCTGGGGCTCGCTCCCGATCTTGGGCCTGTTTGCCGTCTCCCTCGTGCTCTGGGGCCTGTTTGCGGCGCGGATGCGCCTGGCGCCCGAGCCGCTGATCCCGCCGGGCGTGCTGCACAATCCCGTGGTGCGCATGGGGGTGCTCGCGGCCTGCTTCGGCATGGGCACCTATATCGGGCTGACCATCTACCTGCCGGTCTATTTCGAGACGGTGCGCGGCCTCTCCGCGAGCTTGTCGGGCCTCGCGCTCATTCCGCTCATGGCCGGAACGGTGGTGGGCGCAACGCTCTCCGGCCGCACCATGGCGAAGGTGAAGCACTACAAGCGGCTGCCCATCGCGGGCCTGCTCGTGGCGATGGCGGCCACCGGCGTGCTCGTCCTCTACGAGCAGGCCCTGTCCATCACCTCTGTCGAGATCATCCTGGCCGTCATCAGCGTCGGAC
>JALYFY010000717.1 GCA_030777385.1 Pseudomonadota bacterium
GTTCCGGCCGGGCCCATCAACACGGTGGCCGATGTTTTCGCGGATCCGCAGGTGGTGGCGCGGGGGATGAGGATCGATCTTCCCTCGGCGGCGGCGGGGGGCGGGACAATCCCGTCCGTCCGCTCGCCCATCGTGCTCGATGGCGAGCCCATGGCGGCGGGCCGTCCGTCGCCGCGCCTGGGGGAGCATACGGGGGAGGTGCTGAACGATCCGTCGTGGATGGGTTGATGCGAAAGCGGAATGAAGGGGTTGGTAGGCGTCTTCCGCATTATGTGGAAGGAGCTTGGTGGGCGATGCCGTTGCTCAGCAGACGCTCCATGGCCTTGAGGATCCGCCCGCGGTCCTCGTCGGAGAAGGGACTGATGTCGTGCATCTCGAAGCTGCTCAGGCCCTCCACCGCCAGCCAGGCCAGGAGGGCGGCGTCCAGGTCCTCGGAGGTCTCCTTCAGGGTGCCCAGGGTCTCCCTGATCACCTGACGGAGCGGGTCCAGGAGGAGCGGGTTCTCGGCGGTGGCCGCCAGCATCCCGTTGGCGATGTCCTTGGTCTTGCCGCAGCACATCTTCAGGAGGGCCGCCGTGCACAGGCGGGCCTCCAGATTGCGGCCCGGCGGGGCGTGCTCGCGCAGAGCCTCCCTTTCAGCCGCCACCTGGTCGATCAGGCGCTGGATCATGCCCTGCAGCAACGCTTCCTTAGTGGGAAAGTTGTACAGCAGGCCGCCCTTGCTGAGTCCCGCCCGCTCGGCGACCGCATCGAGAGTCAGGCGTCCGGCGCCGATCTCGCTCACGAGTTCTGCGGCGGCGTCGAGAATCTTCTCGCGTGAGCTCTTGCGGCCCCGAACAAATGGAAGCATTTATCACTCTTGAAACTAAACCGTCTGGACGGTATATAAAGGCCCGCGCGGCATTGGCGTCAAGGGAAACTTGCGTTAATGCCGCACCACTATAACTGTTGAGGCCCGCCGACGGGCCGGATTATTTCGGAAAAAGCCATGAAACGGCGAATCGTAGTCAGTCTTGTGTTCATCCTGGCGATCGCGCTCTGCGCGGGCTTGGTGTGGTTCAACTTCTTCCGCGACAAGATGATCAAGGACTTCTTCGCCACCATGAAGCAGCCAGCCCAGGTGGTCACCGCCGCCAAGGTCGAGGCGAAGACCTGGACGCCGAGCATCAGCGCCATCGGCACGGCCAAGGCCGCCAACGGGGTCGAGCTCGCCTTCGAAACGGCGGGCATCGTCAAGGAAATCAAGTTCAAGGCCAACCAGAACATCCGCCAGGGCGAAACCCTGGTTCAGCTCGACGATACCGTCGAGCGGGCGGATCTGCTGGATGTGCAGGCGGCCGTGAAGACCGCCGAAAGCAATTTCGAGCGCGCAAAGACCCTGTCCACCCGGGGATACGGCACCGAAGCCAATTTCGATCAGGCGAGCGCCCTGCTTGCGGCGGCTCGCTCGCGCCTGGCGCGCTTGCAGGCCACGATCGAGCAGAAGGCCCTGAAGGCGCCCTTCTCGGGCACGATCGGCATCACCCGGGTCGATATCGGGCAGTACCTCCAGCCCGGGACGGTGATCGCGAGCTTCCAGGATCTGCAATCGATGAAGGTGGACTTCACGGTTCCCGAGCAGGCGGCCGGCGAGGTCAAGCTCGGCCAGGAGGTGCGCCTCGGGGTCAGCGAGACCGATCTGCCGTTTACCGGCCGCATCATCGGCAAGGACCCGCGGGTCGACCCGAAGACCCGCCTCGTGTCCGTCCAGGCTCTCATCGAGGCCAACAGGGACGGCGCGATCCTGCCGGGCCAGTTCCTGCATGTGGAGGTGGTCCTGCCGCCGCAGCCGAACGTCGTCACCCTGCCGCAGACGGCGGTGATCACCAGCCTCTATGGGGATTACGTCTACACGGTCGAGTCCGAAGAGCGGGACGGCCAGCAGGTCCAGGCCGTCAAGCAGGTTTTCGTGAAGGCCGGTCGCCGCCGCGGGGGCTCGGTCGAGGTCCTGTCCGGCGTCACGCCCGGTCAGCAGGTGGTCGCCTCGGGACAGAACAAGCTTCAGGCCGGCGCGACCGTCAAGGTCGACAACACCATTGATGTGACCAGGTTCGACGCGACCAAGCTCGCAAACGGACAATAGGCAGCAACGCCATGAGTTTTACGGAACTGTTCATCCGCCGCCCCGTCCTGTCGATGGTGGTGAGCCTCCTGATCCTGCTGCTCGGCGCGCAGGGTCTGATGAGCCTTCAGGTGCGTCAGTACCCGGAGGTCGAGGAA
>JALYFY010000718.1 GCA_030777385.1 Pseudomonadota bacterium
TGGCCGCCTTGGGCCAGCGCCAAACCGGTCGCGCCAGTTTGCCTAAAAGAACCGTGCGCGAAGAGGCAGTCTGGCTCTTCCTTACACCTACCACAGCGAGCCGGGCTGCCCAGCGCGCCACCCTCGACTGCCTCAAGCTCAGGGCTCACCAGCCCTGGGCCCACAGGTGCTGGCTCTTTCTCAATAGCCCCGCTTCACATCCGCCAAGGCCCGCCCGAAGGCCGCGGCCAGGGTTTCCCGCTCCGGCGGGGAGAGGTCGCGGGCGATCACCACATGCTCGTTGCGGGACGTGAGGGCGAGCTTCTGGATGCCGTATTCGTCGTCGGTCTCGCGGTCCAGGCGGGTCCAGAGCGGGTTGAACTGCCAGTCCTTCACCTCACCCTGTGGGCTCACTTTGCGAAACAGCAGCCTGACCGGCGTGAGCTCCAGGAGTTCGAACGCCTCGCCCTGGCGGTAGCTGACCCGGAAGGCGATGTAGAGGCCGATGAAATCGAGGCCGAAAAAACCCGCCACGGGCCAGAAGCCCATCACCACGAAGGGCAGGCTCGCCACCAGCGAGGTGATGCACAGGAGCCCCATCACGACCCTGAACCCCTGCGGGCTCAAGGACCGGTGCGGACGGATCACGGCCGAGAACACCGGCTCCTCGAACCGGTCGTCCCCGCCAAATGTCGCCTTGCTGCCTGCCATGGTCCAGATATAACGCAGAAATGTCCGATCTGAAGCAGACCTCCCGTCGCATTTCGAAGCTGAAGCAGAAGCCGGCGGTGCCGGCGAAAGCTGTCGGCAAGACGCTGCGCGCCCGCACGCAGAAGCCGGTGGATCGGGCCACCATGATTGAGATTTTCCGCCGCCTGCATGCGGCCAATCCGGAGCCGAAGGGCGAGCTCGACTACACCAATCCCTATACGCTGCTCGTGGCCGTCACGCTCTCGGCGCAGGCGACAGACGTGGGCGTCAACAAGGCGACGAAGAACCTGTTTCCGGTTGCCGGCACGCCACAGGAGATGCTGGATCTCGGCGAGGAGGGCCTGCGCCAGCACATCAAGACGCTGAACTTCTTCAACACAAAGGCGAAGAACGTCATCGCCATGGCGCGGCGTCTCGTGGAGGAATTCGGGGGCGAGGTGCCCAACTCCGTCGAGATCCTGGAGACCCTGCCAGGAGTCGGGCGCAAGACCGCAAGCGTCGTGGTCAACATCGCCTTCGGCGACCCGCGTGTGGCTGTCGATACGCACATCTTCCGCGTCACCAACCGCCTGCCGCTCGCGGTCACCAAGACGCCCCTCGACACGCAAGTGGCGCTCGAAGCCCTCATCCCGGACGAGTACCGGCTCCACGCCCATCACTGGCTGATCCTGCACGGCCGCTACATCTGCAAGGCGCGCAGGCCCGAATGCTGGCGCTGTCCGGTCAACGACTTGTGCCGCTACCCGGACAAGACGATTCCCTAGAGCATTTTTCGGCGAAGTGGGTCCGGTTCGCCGTCAAAAAGATGCAGCACAGCAAAGACGAGAGATGATCCCACGCAAGTGGATTCATCTCTAGATCGGAACGCCCGCGGGCCTGAGGCAGCGCGGTGCGCTTGGCGTGCAGGCGATGCCAGGCGTCGAGCAGGCGAGGCCCTCCGACGTGCGGCGGCAGATGACGCATCCGTTGGTCCACTCGGCACAGTTCGGACCGGGGGTGGGGTCCTGCACGGGGGCTTGCATCCCGAAGGCGCCCGAGCCCACAAGGGCAGCGAATGTGACTGCCGCCAGTGCAATCACGATGGAGAGGATGACCGCCAAGGCCTCGTCGCGCGTCAGCATGGGTCAGCCGTAGACCATCAGGCCAGCGAGGCCGGCCGCTCCGACCACGATGCGCCAGTAGGCGAACGGGGTAAATCCATGGCGGGAGACGTAGTCCAAAAGCAGCCTCACCACGATTAGCGCGGCCACGAAGGCGGAGATGAAGCCGGCGACGATGATGGCGGCATCGTTGGCGGAGAGAATCTTGTAGTTCTTCAGGAGATCGTAGGTGAAGGCGCCGGCCATGGTGGGCATGGCGAGGAAGAACGAGAACTCGGCCGCCGCCCGCTTCGAGGCGCCCATGAGCATGGCTCCCACGATGGTGGCGCCCGAACGGGATACGCCGGGGACCATGGCGATGCACTGGATCAGGCCAATCTTGAGATACATCGACATGGGGAACCGGGTCGCGTCGGTCTTGGTCGCCTCCAGCGGCATCCGGTCGATGGCCAGCAGCACGAAGCCGCCGATGATCAGGGTCATGCAGACGATCCAGGGATCGAACAGCACCTCCTTGATGAAGCCGTGCAGCACCGCGCCGATCAGGGCGGCAGGCAGGAAGGCGACCAGCACGCCGATGACGAAGTGGCGGGCCATGGGGTCATGGGGCAGGGCCTTCGCGATCGACCACAGCTTGTTGAAATAGACCGACAGGATGGCCAGGATCGCGCCGAGCTGAATCAGCACCTCGAAGGTCTTGCCCGTGGACTCGAAGCCGAGGAAATGGCCGACCAGGAGCAGATGGCCCGTGGAGGAGACCGGGAGGAACTCCGTCAGGCCTTCGATGAGGCCTAAAAAGAGCGCCTCGATGATTTGCGACATCGTTGAAAATCCTGAAACCGGCGCCAGATGGGGGAGCGTTCTCGGGTCTGTCAAGCAAGGCCTGCGCTCCCGGCGCTGCCCTTCTGCGCCAGGAGCATGAGATTCACCAATATTCCTTACCAACCCTTAACGAAGCACGGCCTTATTCTTGCCGCCTGTTTCGCATCAGCATTGTTCATGGCCATCCTGCACTCCTATCCCTTCTGCCCGCAGTCGCGGTTTGCGCGCTTGATTCTGGCGGAGCTCGGCGTCGAGCCGAATGTTATCGAGGAGAAGCCGTGGGATCGGCGCATTCCGTTCCTCGAGATCAACCCGGCCGGCAACCTGCCGCTCCTCATCGACGATAACGGGCTCGTGGTGCCGGGCCCCATGGGCGTTGCGGAATATCTGGACGAGACCCGGGGGGAGGAGCTGAGGGACCGGCGCTTCTTGCCCCAGACCCTGCCGCAAAGGGTGGAGGTTCGCCGCCTGCTCGACTGGTTCCTGGTGAAGTTTCACGCCGAGGTGTCGGATTACCTTGCCACAGAAAAGATCTATAAGCGGTTCATGCCCGGCGATCTGGGTGGCGGCCCGCCGGATATGGG
>JALYFY010000719.1 GCA_030777385.1 Pseudomonadota bacterium
TCAGGCTTCATGAGCGAGGGCGTGCCCCCGCCGAAGAAGATGCTGGTGACCGTGCGGCCCGGAATGCGCGCGGCCGTGTGGGCGACCTCCCGCCGGAAGGCCGCCAGAAACCGCTCCTGATCCACCGGCTGGTGGCGGACATGGCTGTTGAAGTCGCAATAGGGGCACTTGGAGGCGCAGAAGGGCCAATGGACATAAACGCCAAAGCCCACATCGCGCGTCGGATGATCGATCATGGGCGGTATATGGCAGGTCTTCGGCGGAACGTCACGGGTGCTGGTGTCGCGTGAGTTCAGGGACCTCGTGTCATTCCCGGCCTGAGCGCAGCGGAGGGGAAGGGAATCCACGATCAAGCGCGACGCTATGGATTCCCTTTCCGCACTGCGTGCGCCGGGAATGACGCCCTGTTGTCATGACCGGGCCTGTGCAAGCCATCCCGCTTCTGAAAAGCACCCGGCCTCAACGGTCGGGATCCTTGGCGCAAGGCCGGTGATGACGGGGCGAGTGGATTACCGCAGGCTCGTCGCCTTGACCCACCAATGCGGCCGCTCGCGCCGGATCCGCTTTGCCGCCTCGGCGGCCGTTTCACAATCGCCGTACAAACCGAACACCGTCGCCCCGGAGCCCGACATGCGCGCAAGCCGGCAGCCCTCGGTTTGCTGCATCAGGCCGAGAGCTTCGCCGATCACCGGCTGCAGGGTCAGGGCGGGCGGCTCAAGGTCGTTGCGCGCCGCTCGAAGGCTGCCGAGGAACGCGCCCTCTGAAGCGCTTGCGAAATCCGGATGATCCGGTCCGCCCAGGCTCTGGCCCGGCTGCAGGCCGAGGGCCTTGAACACGGCAGGCGTTTCCACCGGCACACAGGGGTTCACCAGCACGGAGAAGAGGCGCGGCAAGTTCAGCGGCGCCCCCAGTTCCTCTCCCACCCCGCGCATGATCCGGACCTTCGGCTCCAGGCAGACCGGCACATCGGCGCCGGTCTGGCGGGCTGCCTCTCGCAGGGCTGGATGCGTCAAAGGCAAATCGTTGAGGCGAGCCAGAAGCCGCAAGGCTGCGGCCGCATCCGAGGACCCTCCTCCGATTCCGGCGGCGACAGGAAGGCGCTTCGTCAGATGGAAGGCGCCAGCCTTCAGGCCTTTCACGCGCTCGGCCAGAAGACGGGAGGCCTTGAGAACGAGATTATCGGCCTCGCCTCCGGCCTGCGGTGCCGTCGGGCCGGTGACCTGCAGAGCCAGCGCCGGGCCCGGCTCGAGCCGGAGATCGTCGCCTGTGCCCGCAAAGGCTACGAGGCTTACCAGATCGTGATAGCCGTCGGCCCTGCGCCCGAGGACGTGGAGCGTGAGGTTGATCTTGGCGGGCGCGCGGGTGGCAAGAGGCTGAGGCATGGGGCTTCCATGCCCGAGAGCGGGACGGTTGGGAAGAGTTGGAGCAGCACCCACTGTCATTGCGGGGCGGCTAAGTGCCGAGTCCAGAATGACAGGAGAGGGTTTGAAACGAAAATGGCCGGGACGAGCCCGGCCATACGCGAAGACAGTGGTAGGAAAGCGCCTTAGCCGCCGTTCTGCTTGGCCAGCTCCGGCTGAGGCGCGGGGGCGTTCTCGGCGGCGGTGGGCTTCGGCTCCTCTTCGAGACCGTTGTCGATCTTCTTGAGGATCTTCACCAGCTCCTCGTGCTCGGGATCCGAGACCTTGGCGTGGTCCCACTGGAACTTCGCCTCGAGCTTGCGGCCGACCTTCCAATAGGCGTCGCCCAAGTGATCGTTGATGGTGGAATCGCCCGGCTTCAGCTCCACGGCCTTTTCCAGCTCGCGCACGGCATCCTCGTAGCGGCCCATGCGGTAATAGGCCCATCCGAGCGAGTCGATGATCATGCCGTCGCGGGGAGCAAGCTCCACCGCCTGGGTGAGCATCTTGAAGGCTTCTTCGATGTTGATGTTCTGGTCGACCCAGGAATAGGCGAGATAGTTCATCACCTGGGCCTTGCCGGCCGGCAGGCCGTCAGGCACGAGCTCCAGCGCCTTCTTCAGATCGGGCTCGGCCTTGTCCCACTGCTTCGAGCGCTCGTAGGACGTGCCGCGATAGAAGTAGAGGATCCAGTGGCCGCGCTCCGGCTGGCCGATGAGGTTGATGGCCTTGGTATAGGTTTCGGCGGCCTCGGCGAACTTCTTGCGCGAGCGCTGCACGTTGCCCAGCGCCATGACGACCTCCACATCGTCCGGGCGCTCCTTCATGAGCTTCTCGAGATGCGCGATGGCATCGTCGCCCCGTTGCATCAGCTCGTAATTGTGGCCGATGGAGATGTCGGCGCTGGCGCGCACGGGGGAGTCCTGCGGGATGCGTGCAAAAATCTCATTGGCCTGGTCGTACTGCTTCAGGCGCTCGTACACGTCCCCGAGCGTGACCAGGGCCAGCGGGTGATCCGCCTTGAGATCGAGGCCAAGGCGCAGATAGATGATGGCCGTCAGCTCGTCGCCCTGGCTGTTGCCGACGACGCCGAGGCCGTAGAGCAGCTCCGCCGCCCCGTCCTGCGCATTGTTCACGAGCGGCATAAGGGGCTTGTTCTCTTCCAAAGCCTTCATGGCCGTGCGGACGATGGGGTGGCGCGGCGCCACCTCGTCGAAAGCCTTGTAGACCTTCAGCGCCTCGTCCTTACGGCCCCGCTTGGCGAGGAAGCGTCCATAGGCATCCACCACCTGCAGGGTGTTGCGCTCGCCCGCATAGGCCGCCTTGAAGCGCCGCTCGGCCTCGGCAGGATTGCCGGTGACATCGGCGATCAGGGCAGCGTGATACTCCCGAAACTGATCGAAGGCGCGCTCGTTCTTGAGCTTGTCGACCGTGGCGAGGGCCTGCTTGCCGTCCTTGGATCCGGCAAAGGTCCAGGCGGTCAGCAGCGTGGCGGTCAGGTCCGCCTGGCGTCCGCGGGTGCCCTTCGACAGGCGGGTGCGGGCATCGGCGTATTTCTGGGCCTTGAGGGCGCGGACGCTGAGGGCGAACTGAGCGAGATTGTTCGACGCATCCTGCTGGGTCAGACGCTCCGCGGCCCGAATGGCCTCCTGCATCGAGCCATTGGCCAGGAAGGCCACGAAGGCCCGCTCCAGAAGCTCGAGGTTGCGGGGGTCCTCTTGGATCGCTTGGCGGAAGAAGACCGTCGCCGCCTCGGTATCCCGTGCAGCCCCTGCCACATAGGCGGACAGGAAGTTGCCCTCGAGGCTCTCTGCGGGCCTCAAAGCCTCGTTGGGGTCTGTATTGACCGCCATAGCAGGGACCGCCAGAAAGCCGGCAGCCATGAATACGAGTGCGGACAGGCCTTTACGGGCCATAGGCAATGTCAAGGTGGGCACGAAGCGCGGCTCCAATCATCGCAGCATCTCTTAAGACGGAGATGTGCGCCAAATCAGGCCGGAGAATGGCGTCTCCCTCTTATGGCCGCAAGGGGAAGATTGCCGCTGGGGCGTAAAAGCCTCGTGAGGGGCTGAGAACACCTCCCCTGTCATTCCGGGGCGGCTCATGAGAGCCGAGCCCGGAATCCATAACCACGATGCCTAAAGGCCAAGCACGTCGGATGCTGCTTTGCATTATCCTGCACCGTCAGCGGTTATGGATCCCGGGCTCCGCTGCACGGCCCCGGGATGACAGCGGTAGGAGGTCCAGTCCTCACATATTTACATAGTTCGGCCCGCCACCGCCCTCCGGCGTGACCCAGTTGATGTTCTGGTTCGGGTCCTTGATGTCGCATGTCTTGCAGTGGACGCAGTTCTGGGCGTTGATCTGGTAGCGCACGCCCCCCTCGCCTTCGACCCATTCATAGACGCCGGCTGGGCAGTAGCGCTGCGAGGGGCCGCCGAAGACATCGTGTTCGGAGCCCTTCTGCAGGCCCATGTCCTTCACCTTGAGATGGACCGGCTGGTCCTCCTCGTGGTTGGTGTTGGACAGGAACACCGAGGACAGCTTGTCGAAGGTGAGCACCCCGTCGGGCTTGTCGTACTTGATCGGCTTCACCTGGGAGAGCGGCAGCAGGCACTCGTGATCGGGCTTGCCGTGGCTCATGGTGCCGAAGGGCGACCAGCCGAAGATCTCCGTGAGCCACATGTCGAGGCCGCCGAGCGCCACGCCTGCCGTCGTGCCGTATTTCGACCAGAGCGGCTTCACGTTGCGCACCCGCTTGAGGTCGTAGCCGATGGGCGAGGAGCGCCAGGCCTCCTCGTAGGACGCCACCTCGTCGTGCGCCCGGCCCGCCTGCAGCGCCTCGAACAGATGATCGGCGCAGAGCATGCCCGACAGGATGGCGTTGTGGCTGCCCTTGATGCGCGGCACGTTCACGAAGCCCGCCGAGTCGCCCACGAGACAGCCGCCTGGGAAGGAGAGGCGCGGCACCGACTGCCAGCCGCCTTCCATGATGGCCCGAGCACCGTAGCCGATGCGCTTTGCGCCCTCGAATACGTCGCGCACCATGGGATGCGTCTTGAAGCGCTGAAACTCGTCGAAGGGCGAGAGCGTGGGGTTCTTGTAGTTCAGGTGCACCACGAAACCAACGGACACGAGATGGTCGTCGAAGTGGTAGAGCCAGGAGCCGCCGCCGGAATTGTTCGGGAGCGGCCAGCCCATGGAGTGGCGCACGAGGCCGGGCCGGAAGTGCTCAGGCCTGACCTGCCACAGCTCCTTGATGCCGATTCCGTATTTCTGGGGGTCCTTGCCCTGGTTGAGACCGTAGCGCTCGACCATCTGCTTGGTGAGCGAGCCCCGCGCCCCTTCGCCGAAGACCGTGTATTTGGCGCGCAGCTCCATGCCGCGGGTGA
>JALYFY010000720.1 GCA_030777385.1 Pseudomonadota bacterium
CGCTTCTACCTGCTCTACGACAAGGTTCACCGCGCAGACATCCTGCACCACGCCTATGCGCTGGCTCGTGCGAACGAGGGCGCGCCGGGGGTGGACGGGATGACCTTCGCGACGATCGAGGCGAAGGGGCTGGAGACGTGGCTGGCCGGGCTCCGGGAAGACCTGATCGCGAAGACATACAGACCCGAGCCGGTGCGGCGGGTGATGATCCCCCAAGCTCGTGCTGGAGCCGATCTTCGAGGCGGATCTCGATCCCACCTCCTATGGCTACCGCCCGGGACGAGGCGCAGCCGACGCGATCAAGGAGGTGCACCGGCTCTTGTGCCGAGGCTACACCGGCGTGGTGGATGCCGATCTGTCGAAGTACTTCGACACGATCCCGCACCGGGACCTGATGCAATCGGTGTTCCGGCGGATCGTCGACCGTCATGTGCTGCGGCTGATCAAGCTGTGGCTCAAGGCACCGGTCGAGGAGCGGGACGGCGACGGCAAGCGGCGCATGAAAGGCGGCAAGCCGAGCACCTGCGGCACACCGCAGGGCGGGGTGATCAGCCCCCTGCTCGCCAACCTGTACATGAACCGCTTCCTGAAGCATTGGCGTGCCACCGGACGGGAGGCGGCCTACAAGGCCCACGTCATGACCTACGCGGACGACTTCGTCATCCTCAGTCGCGGGCACGCGGCCGAGGCGCTGGCGTGGACGCGACGGGTGATGATGCGGCTCGGGCTTGCCCTGAACGAGGCGAAGACCTCGATCCGGAGCGCCCGGCATGAGCGGTTTGACTTCCTTGGTTACACGTTCGGCCCGCATCACTTCCGCAAGGACGGCCACTGGTACCTGGGCGCGAGCCCATCGAGGACGAGCATCCAGCGGCTCAAGGACAGGGTTGGCGAGATCCTGGTTCCTGGCAACCAGGCTCCATGGCCTGACGTTCGTGATCGGCTGAACAGCTTGCTGTGCGGCTGGAGTGCGTACTTCGGCTATGGCACGCGGCTGATGGCCTATCGGGCGGTCGATCATCATGTCTCCACGCGCGTGAGGCGCTTCCTGGTCCGGCGTCACAAGGTGCCCTCGCGCGGCACCCGCCGCTTCAGCGATGAAGTGGTGTTTGGAGAACGCGGCGTGCTGCGGCTACGCCACGTTCACCTGGGCGCGCCGCCGTGAGCCGTGAGGTGAAGCCAGTCGGAAAGCCGGATGCGGGAAATCTGCACGTCCGGTTTGATGAGCGGGGACGGGAAACGGGGTGTTGCCACAAGGCCCAAGCCACCGCGCCCGTCCTCGACTCTACCCGGCTGGAGGTGCATCGGGGCTCTGATTGGGTCAAAACTGTTGTGTAGCAACAACTTGGCTCAGGCCAGAGGAGCTCCCCGATGCCGACACAGT
This sequence comes from Pseudomonadota bacterium, assembly GCA_030777385.1. Taxonomy (GTDB): domain Bacteria; phylum Pseudomonadota; class Alphaproteobacteria; order Rhizobiales; family Beijerinckiaceae; genus Microvirga. Next base: position 1,385 of record JALYFY010000720.1, read on the forward strand.
GTAACCCGGACGCGCTCCTGTTTGCACCGGTCGAGGGGCGCTCGGTGGTGGCCTCGTTCACAGGCGGGGCGATCACGTCCGATGCCGGTGCGCTGCTGCTCGGGGGCACCGATCGCGCCCTCGGTTTGGTTGAGCGCTTCGCTGCTTGCTTTCAGGACGCTCGCGACCCCGACCTGATCGAACACGAGCTGCCGACCCTCGTCGGCCAGCGGGTGTTCGGGATCGCGCTCGGCTATGAGGACCTCGTCGACCATGACCAGCTTCGGCACGATCCGGTTCTGGCCGTGCTCGGTGGAAAGCTCACGGCCCGCCGCTCCGGTTGCGCGCCCTTGGCCGGCAAGTCGACCCTGAACCGGCTGGAGCACGCCCCCTCCGGAGAACCCTCGCGCTATCACCGCATCGGCCATGATGGGGCGGCGATCGCGCGCTTGTTCGTGGACCTGTTCTTGGAGGCGCAGGTGCGCCCACCCAAGCAGATCATCCTGGACCTGGATGCGACGGACGACCCGATCCATGGCCACCAGGAAGGCCGGTTCTTTCACGGCTACTACGACTGCCACTGCTACCTGCCGCTCTACATCTTCTGCGGCCGGCATCTGCTCGGAGCGAAGCTGCGCCGCTCCAACATCGACGCGAGCGCCGGTGCCGAGGAGGAAGTGGCGCGCATCGTCGGCCAGATCCGGGCGCGGTGGCCGCGGGTTCGCATCCTGCTGCGGGCCGACTCAGGGTTCGCCCGCGAGAGCCTGATGGCTTGGTGCGAGCACAACCGGGTCGACTTCGTGTTCGGGTTGGCGCGCAACTCCCGCTTGGTGGAGGAGATCGCAGTTGAGCTGATCCAGGCTGAAAAGGAGGCCGAGCGCACGGGCAAGCCGGCCCGACGCTACAAGGACTTTCGCTGGTCGACGCTCGAGAGCTGGTCGCGCCGACGGCGGGTGATCGCCAAGGCCGAGTGGATCGGGGGCGAAGCGAACCCGCGCTTTATCGTGACCTCGCTCAGGCCGAGGGAGGTCAGTGCCCGCCACCTTTATGAGGAGGTCTACTGCGCCCGAGGCGACATGGAGAACCGGATAAGTGAGTATCAGGGCGACCTCTTTGCCGACCGAACCTCAGCATCGGTCGTTACCTGTCCAGACGAGACGTCCGACTTTCGAGTTCTGAGTACAGGCTATCA
>JALYFY010000721.1 GCA_030777385.1 Pseudomonadota bacterium
AAGTAGCCTCACACACAGGCACGGCGACGACCGTGCCGTAAATTAGGGAGTACGCAATGCATCGAACAGTCACGCGCCGCCTCATCGGCGCTGCGGCCGCAATCGCGCTGGCCGGAGCCAGCATCCCGGCCCACGCCCAGGACTTCATCAATGTTCTGACCGGCGGCACCTCCGGCGTGTATTACCCGCTGGGCGTCGCGCTCTCCAAGGTCTTCACCGACAAGGTGCAGGGCTCCCGCCCGTCGGTTCAGGCCACCAAGGCGTCCGTCGAAAACCTCACCCTTCTGCAACAGGGCAAGGGCGAGATCGGCTTCACCCTCGGCGACAGCTTGGCCATGGGCTGGGCCGGCGACGAGGAGGCTGGCTTCAAGGGCAAGCTCGACAAGCTGCGCGGCATCACGGCCATTTATCCCAACTACATCCAGATTGTGGCCACGCAGGAATCCGGCATCAAGTCCCTGGCAGACCTGAAAGGCAAGCGCCTCTCCGTCGGCGCGCCGAAATCCGGCACCGAGCTCAATGCCCGAGCCATCCTCCAAGGCGCAGGCCTCTCCTACAAGGATCTCGGCAAGGTCGAGTATCTGCCCTTCGGCGAGTCGGTCGAGCTCATGAAGAACCGCCAGCTTGATGCCACCCTGCAGTCGGCAGGCCTCGGCGTCTCCTCGATCCGCGATCTGGCCACTTCGGTGCCGATCGTCGTGGTGGAGATCCCGGCAAGCGTCGTGGACAAGGTGGGCACGCCCTATGTGAAGGTCACGATCCCGGCCAACACCTATGGGGGCCAGACCGCTCCCGTGCAGACGGCTGCTGTCGTGAACTACCTCGTCACCCATTCCGGCGTGAAGGACGAAGCGGTCTACCAGATGACCAAGGCAATCTACGAGAGCCTGCCGGATCTCGCCGCAGCGCACGCCGCCGCCAAAGATATCAAGCTGGAAAGCGCTCTGGCTGGAATGCCGGTCCCTATGCATCCGGGCGCGCAGCGCTATTTCGACGAGAAGGGCGTGAAGAAGCAGGGCTCGTAACCTGCGCCTTCATTGACAAACAAGCCGGGGCAGGTGAACTGCTCCGGCTTTTTCATGACAACAAGTCGTACCAGGGAGAGGCCGCACCATGAGCCAGGGCGTGAACACTTCGGAGCTCGCGCAAATGGAAGCGCCGGCGGAAGCCGTGAATCCGGAGCACGGTTTGCCAGAGAGCTTCGGCGAGGGTTTCCCTGGCAAGCTTCTCTTCTGGATCGCCGTCTCCTTCTCCACGTTCCAGATCATCACATCCTTCGGCATTCCCCTCGATCAGCCCTTCATCGCGGGCTTAAGCCTCACGCATCTTTGGGGCGTTGCCATGGTGGCTTGGGCGGCGTGGCTGATCGGACTTGCCGTACGTCGCCGCAGCATCGTCGACGGAGCTCTCGCCTGGATTGCCATCGCGGGCGCGTTCGGGCTTGTCCTCTGGTTCGGCGGCAGCATGCCGAGCCAGGTGGTGCGCACCATCCACGTGGGCTTCCTGTGCCTTGTGGCCGGCGCGATGATCGCCAATCACCGCTCCGGCTCGTCGTCCCTGCGCGCTGTCGGCTGGATCGTCGGTATCGTCAGCTTCCTGGTGGGACTCTACCATTGGGCGAATTACGAGGAGCTGGTGGTTCGCGCCGGTGATCTCACCACGCTCGACCTCGTCGTCGGCATCGCGGCGCTTGCCATCCTCATCTATCTTGTCTGGCGCGTGATGGGGCCGGCTCTTCCCATCGTGGCGGGCCTGTTCCTGTCCTACTGCCTGTTCGGCAATTACCTCCCGGCGCCTCTCGATCATCGCGGCTATTCGCTCGAGCAGGTGATCGAGCACATGTCCTTCGGCACGGAGGGCATCTACGGCACGCCGACCCTGGTCTCGGCAACCTACATCTTCCTGTTCATCCTGTTCGGCGCCTTCATGGAAAAGGCAGGCGTCATCGACTTCTTCAACGACATCTCCATGGCGGTGTTCGGCGATAAGCAGGGTGGGCCCGGCAAGGTCTGCGTGGCGTCTTCCGCCCTCATGGGCACCGTCTCGGGCTCTGGTGTCGCCAACGTGGTGGCTTCCGGCCAGTTCACGATTCCGCTCATGAAGCGCTTCGGCTTCTCCTCCGCCTTTGCCGGCGGCGTCGAGGCGACATCGTCCATGGGCGGGCAGATCATGCCGCCGGTGATGGGGGCGGTGGCCTTCATCATGGCCGAGACCATCGACGTGCCCTACTCGAAGATCGTTGAGGCCGCGATCATCCCGGCCGTTCTCTACTTCGCGGCCTGCTACCTTGCCGTGCATCTTGAGGCCGGAAAGCGCAACCTGAGAGGCTTGCCCAAGAACGAGTTGCCGAATGCCTGGACCGAGATCAAGAAGAAGTGGTTCCTCCTCGCGCCGCTCGGTGTCCTCGTCTACCTGCTGTTTGCCGGGTATACGCCTCTCTTTGCAGGTGCAGTCGGCTTGTCGCTGACGGTTGCGCTGATCCTCGGGACCGCCATTGCGGCAGGTTTTGCAGTCCCGGCTCTGCGCATCGTGTTCTGGATCGGACTTGCGCTGGTCGCCGCCTATTCCCTGGCATCGACGGTGACGCTCGTGGTGCTGGTCGTTGCAGTCCTATGCCTGTGGAACGCCTTCACGGGCCGGGGACGCACGACCTTGAAGGCCTGCGTCGATGCCATGGCGGACGGGGCGCGTCAGGCGCTGCCGGTCGGCCTTGCCTGCGCGGTTGTCGGCATTGTGATCGGCACCATGACGCTTACGGGCCTTGGCACCATCGTTGGCACCTGGATGATCTCCATCGGCAAGGAGAACATCTTCGCGGCCCTCGTGCTCACCATGATCTTCAGCCTGATCCTCGGCATGGGCATCCCGACAATCCCGAACTACATCATCACCTCGTCCCTTGCCGCACCCATCCTGCTGCAGCTCGATGTGCCGCTCATCGTCTCGCACATGTTCGTCTTCTACTTCGGCATCATGGCGGATCTGACGCCTCCTGTGGCGCTGGCAGCCTTTGCGGCGGCACCGATGGCGAAAGAGTCAGGCCTGAAGATCGGCATCCAGGCGGTCAAGATCGCGCTTCCGGGCTTCGTCATCCCCTACATGTCCGTCTACGATCCGACCCTGATGCTGCAGCCGGTGCCCGGCCTCGAAGGGCCCGGCTACTGGCTCGCCGTCGTCTACATCGTGGTCAAGGCTTCGCTTGCCATGGTGCTATGGGGCGTGGCCTCCGTCGGATATTTCTTGAGGCCCCTGTCCTGGTGGGAGCGGATCTGGGCGGCTGTTGCTGCAGGTTTCCTCGTGGCGGCCGTGCCGTTCACGGATCAAATCGGCTTCGTTCTCGCAGCGCTTTTCGTCGGCTTCCACATCTGGCGCTCGCGTCAGGTCGCCACGCCAGCCGTCAGTTGATGATCTGCCTCCTGGCGGGCTCCGTGGTCGCGCCCTTGATGGCAGGCGCGATCACGCTCGCCTGGACGCATTCGGTGGAAAAGATCGTCTGGGAGGAGGATTGGCGCTCGGGGGCCGCGGGGCTCGAACTCGTCGAGGCTCGGGTGCGTGGATCGGGAGCCGGAATGGAGCCGCCGCCGGAGGCGAGGCTTGCGAACGGCGTCTGGTCCTGGAGGCCGAATCTGCCACCTCAGGCGCAGGTCACGATGCGCCGCTCGGGCGCGACGGCGGACTGGCGCATCTGCGTTTCAGGCGCCTGCCAGCCCATGGAGGCCTATGTGCCGGCTGACGCCGACCCTATCGTCATGAAGGCTTGTGAAGGGTCTTAAGCCCGGCCGGTCAGCGGTTCGACGGCGACGCAGCGGCGCCAGAGGTTGACCAGGATGTAGAGGGCAAAAAGGCTGAAGAGTACCATGAGGGCATAGCCCACATAGTCTCCGAGCTCGAACAGGCCCGCGATGGCCCAGCCGGCCGCAATTGCGACCCCGAACACTTCCGCGCCCACCAGGACCATGATGCTCATGATGGTGATGACATTGCGCCAGTTGGTGCTTTTCGCCTGAGCCAAGATTGCCCACTCCGTTCTTTGCAGGAAGGGACTACCCTAAACGCCCCCTCCAGTGCAAGGTTTGCCCCAACCTCATTCTGTCGCGTCTGCGCCCAATCGGAGAGACATGTCCGAGACCCCCGTTTTTTCGACCGCCGCCGTGGCGGCCCCTCACAGGCTGGCCGCCGAGACCGGCCAGAATATTCTTGCCGCTGGCGGCAATGCAGTCGAAGCCATGGTGGCCATGGCGGCCACCATGGCGGTTGTCTATCCCCACATGAACGGCATAGGCGGGGACGGCTTCTGGCTCGTGCGGGAGCCCAAGGGCCGCATTCATGCCCTCGACGCTTCGGGGCCGGCAGGCTCGCTCGCCACCATCAAGCGTTATCGGCAGAAGGGCTATGACGCCATCCCGCCCCGTGGCCCCGATGCGGCGCTCACCGTCGCCGGAGCCGTGAGCGGGTGGGGGCTTGCGCTCGAACTGTCCCGCGCCCTCGGCGGCCAGCTGCCGCTCGACCTTCTGCTGGGAGACGCCATCCGCCACGCCCGCGAAGGATACCCGGTCTCCCGCTCCGAGGAGCGGTTCAAGACCAGCGAGGAGGCCGCCCTCTACGAGGTTCCCGGCTTCGCCGAGGCCTTCCTGGTCGAGGGCAAGAGAGCGCCGGAGGGGACGCAGAGGCGGACGCCGCGCCTCGCCGACACCTTGGAGCAGCTGGCCCACGCGGGCCTTGCCGATTTCTACCGGGGCGATGTGGGGCGGGAGATCGCCCTCGATCTGGAGCGGGTTGGCAGCCCTGTCGTCCGCCGCGACCTGGAGACTTATCGCGCCCGCGTCGTGGAGCCCCTCTCGGTTCGGCTGAAGCACTCCACCGTCTACAACCTGCCGCCGCCGAGCCAGGGACTGGCCACCCTGCTGATCCTCGGCATGGTCGAGCGTCTTAAAGATCTTCGGGGCGAGACGCCCGAACGCCATCACGCGCTCATCG
>JALYFY010000722.1 GCA_030777385.1 Pseudomonadota bacterium
GGAGAACCTGGCCCATAGCGCATCCTTCCATTCAAGCGAGAAGACCGCACCATCAAAGCCTGGGATCAAACACCGCGCGCTTCGAGGTCGGCTTCGACCCGGCCCGGAGCAACTCGGCCAGCGCCGAGGAGATGACGCCGCCTGCCGGGTTCTTCGTCATCACTTGGCTCGACGGCGGTCCTGTGGGGTGTGGGGCGCTGAAGGTGGCTGAGGGGGGTACGGGCGAGATCAAGCGGATGTGGACGGCCCCAAACGCGCGAGGGCTGGGGATCGCGCGCCGGGCGTTGCGATCGGCCCACAGCCTCTTTGCAAGTGATCGCGGTCGAAACCACGCCGGACCGGCGGCAGGACCTGCTGTTCTGGCAAAGCCCGCCTGTGACGCATGAAGGGGCATTCCAGCACGACGCCGAGGTCTCGGAGGTGCTGGTCATTCACCAACCCGTCGAGACAGCGTTTCCAATGCATACCGAGAGGGTGCGCTCTTTCCTCGCACAGTGGTCCTGACTCGATAAGGTCCGTGCTCGCCTCAGTGCATGGCCCCTCTGCATGATCGGAACACGACAAACGTCCCCACGTGCCTTACCGGAAGCGCCCAACCTAAGGCTTGCGGGCGCTGATGGCCGTCACGGATCAGATAACCAACCTGAAGGAGGCCAGACAGGCGAGCTTCGCGGCGGGAGTGGCATGGGCGCTGTTAGCCATCCTGATCTGGTCTGGCTGGTTCGTCCTGACCCGCTTGTCGCTCGTCGAGAACCTCTCGACCTATGACATCGCCGCCCTCAGGTTCGGAACCGCAGGCTTGCTGCTCCTGCCCGTCGTGCTGAAGCAGGGTTTCGGCCTCAAGCAGGTCCATCCGTTCACCCTGACGGCGCTCATCGCCGGAGCAGGGGCACCTTACGCTCTCGTCGTGACGGCGGGCCTGTTCTTTGCGCCCGCATCGCATGGCTCTGCCCTGACCCCAGGTGTCATGCCGCTGTGGGTCGCCCTGCTCAGCACAACGTTGCTCAGCGAGGTTCTGCCTGCCCGCCGTACGCTCGGGCTGCTGCTGATCCTGTGCGGGGTGGTTGCGATCGCTGGGATTGGGGTGGTCTTCAGCCAGGGGCAGGAATGGCTGGGGCACGTGCTCTTCCTGACCGCAGCCCTGATGTGGGCCTGCTACACCATCGCGCTCCGGAGCTCTGGGCTTTCGGCCCTGCACGGCACGGCGATCGTGGCAGTCTGGTCGATGCTGCTGTACCTGCCGGTCTATGCGTTGTTCTTGGAGCCCGCCATCGGCTCGGCTCGGCCAAGCTCGTTGCTCTTTGCGATGCTCTACCAGGGCGTGATGAGCAGCGTGGTGTCGCTGATCGCCTACACGAGAGCCGTCGCGATCCTCGGTGCGTCACGGGCCGCCGCGTTCGCTTCCCTCAATCCGGTGCTCGGGCTTCTGATTGCAATTCCGGTTCTCGGAGAGGTCCCGTCATCCCTGGACCTGATCGGCATCGTGCTGGTGAGCGTCGGCGTCTATTTCGCAACAGGAGCCAAGCTTGGGAAGCGGGTCTGATCATCCGCCGCCTACCCGATTGCACGCCTGCCAGGAGGGGAGACCTTGATGCATGCAGGCGCTTCGCTTGTCGGACACGTCCTGGCGTGTGGTCCGCCACCATCGAGCGGATGAAGCGAGGGTTTCGCCTCGGCAGCAGCGTTATCGCCACCCGAGTCGTGAATGAGGTTGTCACACGGGGGAACCGTCACCAAGAAGCGCGGTTCGACCGTGCCAGCCCGCGTCTGCCAGTCCAGCTCGCGGTACCGTTGGGGTGGGCCAGCCGCTCGCCGCGCTTCTCGCCGTAGGCCACGCCCGTCAGCCCGAGGCGGTGAGCCTTTCCAATCACCGCATTGCGCGTCACACCCCCGCCAAGCCTCTCAGCAATGGTGCGGGCCGTCTCTCCCGCCACCCAAAGGCGCGTCAGCAGCTCCGTTCGCGGCTCGTCCCACTCGGCGCTCACGCCGAACTTCTGACCTCCAGCACCCGGCGGTCAGCGTGGAGACATAGGTTGCGCCATGTGTGACCGGTGTGCGCCGAGGGCAAAGC
>JALYFY010000723.1 GCA_030777385.1 Pseudomonadota bacterium
TCAACAACCTGCTCACGATCATCCGCTCATCCATAGACTTCCTGCGCCGTCCCGATCTGCCGGAGGAGCGCAGGCGGCGTTATGTGGACGCGATCTCCGACACGGTGGACCGTGCCTCCAAGCTCACGCGCCAGCTCCTTGCCTTTGCCCGCCGTCAGGCCCTCAAGCCGGAGGTGTTCGACATCGCCGGCAGGATCCGCGGCATCACCGACATGCTGGGCACCATCGTGGGCTCCCGCATTCGGATCATCACCGAGATCGAGTGCGAGCGCTGTCACGTGGAGGCGGACGCAAGCCAGTTCGAGACGGCGCTGGTGAACATGGCCGTCAATGCCCGCGACGCCATGGATGGCGAAGGCACGCTCACCTTGCGGCTCAGGGCCCTCAACCACATGCCGCCCATACGCGGGCATGGGGGCGGCACCGGTGATTTCGTGGCCTTCTCCATCAGCGATACGGGTACCGGCATTCCTACCGACAAGCTTCCACACATCTTCGAGCCGTTCTTCACCACGAAGGAGGTCGGCAAAGGAACGGGCCTTGGCTTGAGCCAGGTCTTTGGCTTTGCCAAGCAGTCCGGCGGGGATCTGGCCGTCGAGAGCGAGGTCGGTCACGGCACCACGTTCACGCTGTACCTGCCGCAGGTCGAGGCAGATCCGGAGGAAGAGGACAACGATGCCGGCGGACTGCAGCCGGCCGAGCACGGACGCGGGCGCCGCGTGCTCCTCGTCGAGGACAACATCGAGGTCGGCCAATTCTCCACCCATACCCTTCAGGATCTTGGTTACGAGACAACCTGGGCTACCAATGGGGACGAAGCCCTGAAGCTGCTGGAGGAGACCGGCGCCAATTTCGATGTCGTGTTCTCCGACGTGGTCATGCCGGGAATCGGAGGTGTCGAACTCGGTCAGGAGATCCGGCGTCGATATCCTGGTCTTCCGGTGGTGCTCACATCAGGCTACAGCCACGTCCTTGCCGAGGAAGGCAGGCACGGGTTCGAGCTGCTGCACAAGCCTTACGCGGCCGACGAGTTGTCCCGGGTGCTGCGCCGGATGACACAACGCAGGACGCGCCGCAGCCGCTGAGGCAGCGAGGTCCGATCGCCCTGTTGAAGAGCGAGCACGCACTTGCAGCCGCCCCGGCGGCAATCAGACGGCGACCATGTTCTCAAACGGCGTTTCGATGGTGCATACCAGCCCGGTCGGCGCAAATTCCATTCGCGCCTGCCCGCCAGCTTCGGCGCCGAGGCTCCGCTCGATCAGGCGTGAGCCGAACCCCTTGCGCATCGGTTCCACTACAGGCGGGCCATCCTTCTCCTCCCAACGGAGCCGGAGGGTTCTTCCCGCCTCCTGCTCCACAACCTCCCAGGTGACGTCGACCTGTCCCTTCTGGTTCGAGAGCGCGCCGTATTTGACAGCGTTGGTGGCAAGTTCATGGAGGGTCAGAGCCAAGGATAGCGCAGACTGGGCTTCCAGGTGCAGGTCCTGTCCGGCGAGCCTGACCCGGTTGCCGGGATCATGCGGCGCGAGCGCGCCGTCAACCACGCTCCTGATCGGTGCACCCGCCCAGTTAGCCTGTGTCAGGATGTCGTGCGCCCGCCCGAGGGTGACAAGCCGGGATGAAATGGCCACGTTGGCGGCCCGCGTGGTAGGTGCTCCGCGCAGGGTCTGGCTCACGATGGCCTGCACCATGGCAAGCGTGTTCTTGATCCGATGCTCGAGTTCATGGGTGAGCAGACGCTGGCGTTCCTCGGCCTGCCGGCGTTCGGTAAGATCGAGCATCGCCCCGACCATGCGCAGCGGCTTGCCGCGGGCGTCCCGAATGATCGAGCCACGATCGACCACGTAGGCATAGGAGCCGTCCGACCTGCGGAAGCGATACTCGGCCGTCCAATGGGAGGCTGCACCGGCAACCGCGGCCTCAATGCTGGCGACGGTGGAGGCCTGATCATCCGGATGAATACTCTCCTTCCACCAGGAGCCTACGGCAGGAACGTCCTCGGAAGGATACCCGAACAGGGTCTGCACGGCTTCGTTCCAGAGGATCTCGTCCGTCGTCAGGTCCCAGTCCCAGATCGCGTCATTCGTCGCATGAGCTGCGAGCCGGTAGCGCTCTTCGGTCTGACGCAAGGCGTGCTCGGTGCGCTTTTGGTCGTCGATGTCGACCATCCCGACCACGGCGGCCGTGACAGTCCCCGACGCATCCCGGATCGGGGCAGCCTGAAGCTGAATCCAGCCGCGCGTGCCGTCGCCCCGTTCGAAGCAGTATTCCTCTGCTGGTGTGGTCTGTCCCTCGAGCAGGGCTCGAGCCAGGGGAAACTCATGCCCCTCCACCTGCCGACCATCGGGATGGTAGGCGACCCATTCCTTGTACGCTTCGATGTCCGGCGAGGGCAGGATCGGATAGCGGAAGATCTGCTCGGTCTGCGGGTTGCCCATGACGATGCGCCCGCTTGGCGCCTCGGCAATCACCAAGCCCACGGGGACGGTCCGGAACACGGCATCGAGACGTGCCCTCTCCTCATCGAGAGCCGCCTGAGCGGTTCGGATATCGTGAATGTCCGTGGCGGTGCCCACCCATCCGTAGACCTGACCGCCTTCTTTGAGCGGGTTGACGCTGCCGACATGCCAACGATAGGTGCCGTCGCTGGCGCGGCGGATACGCAGCTCGATGTCGTATGCTTCCCCGGATGCGATGGCCTGCGACCTTGCCGCGACCATCCGCAACCGATCCTCAGGGTGAACCGCCTCGGTCCAGCCAAGTCCTTCGTGCGTGACGGGCTGGCCCGTGTAGTCGCACCAGGCCTTGTTGAACTGAAGCACCGATCCATCAGCCTGGTTCACCCACATCT
>JALYFY010000724.1 GCA_030777385.1 Pseudomonadota bacterium
CTGATAGTCTTACCCATCGCCTCCAGAATCGGTCGGCAGCGTTCAAGCACCTCGGCCTCACCGCCGATCATGATCGAAAGCGTCGCGTTTTCTGCACCTTGATATCCCCCGCTGACAGGTGCATCCAGCATGGCGATGCCCCTCGCCGCAAGCGTGGCTGCCATCGCCTTGGTTGCTGTAGGCGAGATCGAGCTCATATCGATCAATACGCTGTCTGCACGCATGGCACCGGCGAGGCCGCCTTCGCCGAGCACGACCGTTTCCACATCCGGGGTGTCGGGTAGCATGGTAATGACGGCATCAGTCGCTGCTGCCGCGGCAATCGAGCCGGGATCGCGAGCGCCTGCCGCGACAAGCTCTGCCACTGCCTCGCGGTTGAGATCGTGAACGAGAAGTTCAAAACCAGCCTTGCGCAGATTGAGCGCCATGCGGCGACCCATCACACCGAGGCCGATAAAGCCGATAGTCGCTGATCCGGGAGCTAATACATTCACGAGCGCCTCCTTAATGCGTCTTGCAGTGCAGCCCGCCATCAACGCATAGATCGATGCCGGTGATGTACTTGGCCTCGTCAGAGGCTAGGAATAGCGCGGCATAGGCGATGTCCCAGCCCTCGCCCATGCGCTTCATCGGTGTCACCTCGGCACGCTTGCGCTGCATCTCCGTGAAGTCGGTGTAGTGCGCCTTCATCGCATCGTAGATGTGCGGAGTGTCCATTAGTCCGGGCAAAACCGTATTCGCCCGGATTCCCTTGTCGGCGTATTGCAGCGCGACCGCTCGCGTGAAGTTGTTCACAGCCGCCTTGGAGGCATAATACGAGATGTAGTTGAAGTGCATCCAGCGGATCGAGGCTAATGACGAAATATTGACGATCGCGCCGCTGCTCTGCGCTTCCATGATCGGCAGGACGCATTTGCAGGTAAAGAACATCGACTTCAGGTTGACATCCATCACCTTGTCCCACTGCTCCTCAGTGGTCTCGACTGGGCCGCCCTCAATGTTCATGCCGACATTGTTGTGCAGCACATCGATACGGCCCCAGCGTTCCATTACTGTGGCGACAACTTCGCGGATACGCTCGAGGTTGGTGACGTCTGCCTGGAGGGCAATTGCCGTGCCGCCTTCCTCTTCGATGACCCTGCGCGTGCGTTCAGCAGCATCGGGATTGAGATCAACGCAGGCAACTTTCGCACCCTCGCGCCCATAGAGCACAGCTGAGGCCTTGCCGTTGCCCCAGCCCTCTCCAACAGAGCCGGCGCCGAATACCAGCGCGATCTTGTCTTGCAGGCGGTTTGCCATGGTCTTTCAGTCTCCAGGGACACAAGAAGGAGCGGTGATTTGAGGTGCTGTTCGAAGGTTTCGACTGCCCGGCGTAGTTCAGGCGTCTCGTGGGCTGCGGCCGAGAGGGGTATCCCAGAGCGAGCCGCGTCCCGGGCTGCACGCAGGGCGCGCGTGCCGGAAGCGATACTGTCGGGATGGCCGACGGTGCCGCCTCCGCAGGCGTGGATGAGTTCGGTCGTCTTCAGTCCCGCGTAGGTGTCGTGCACCTGCAGCACAGTCTGTGCGCTCGATAGTATCGGCATCACGCGCGGATGCGTCTCGTGCAGCGGCGTCAGGCAGGCGCGCGCCGAAGCGAGGACAGATTCGTCACTTTCAGCGAACTTATTGCGCAGACCATTGACGTGGATGTGGTCCACGCCCGCCAAGCGGTGCAGCTTCTGATAGATGCGAAAGTCGAAGCCCAGCATTGGCGCACGCGAGAACAGCGCCCAGCCATTGCGGTGCCCGTGGATGAAGAGCGGAAACTCGCGCCGCGGAGCCAGCACTGACGGCGTGCCGACCCAGTTGAGGATGAGCATGGCGCAGTCGCCGCCTGCTTTCAGGATCGCCTCCGCGCCTCGCCGCATCTTGTCGCGATCGCCGGTGATGTTGAAGGCATACATGATGCGCTTGCCAGTCGCGTCGGCATGGCGATTGATCACCTCCATCACGGCCGAGATGCGGGCTTCGAGCGGCGCGTAGAGCGGGTCAGCTGAGAGCTCATCAACCTTGATGATGTCGATTGAGCCCTCTGCGAAAGAGGCGATCACTGCTGCTGTCTCCCCTGGCAGCAGCGCAATACTCGGCTTCACAATCGTGCCGGTGGCGGGTAGTCCGTCGAGCTGAAGTCGCTTGCGTGTTCCCGAAATGCCGAAACGGGGTCCTGGAAAGGCAGCAATGAACTCATCCGGAAGATCGACATCGAGCAATCGAATGCCGGAGAGCTCGCTGAGTTCGCCAAGATTGCCGCAGATCGTCGCCATGAGTGTCTGCAGATCCGTGCCGATGTTTGCGTAGGGCCAGGCGATTTCTATCAGTGCCTGGGTGTAGCGCCCCCGCGAGGAAGGCTGAGCTCCCGGCAGACTCGGCACCGGCGCCTCGGCGAGCCGCTCAATCCGCTCAAGACGTGCCGCCGCGCGGCGGCTAACCTCATCGGTCTCCGTAGTGAGTTTCAAAAAGGTGCCGGGCGACAGCTCGCCTGCAATCGCGGCGGCCTCGCGCTCGACCGGCAGCGGCGTCTCGAACAAGTACCTGGCGCGGATCTCGTTCATGTTAGGACGTATTACCTTCTTACAAATGGCTAATCAATCACTCAGGGTTCCATTACGTCACCGCCACTCACCACCAGGGTGTGTCCGGTGATAAAGGCTGCCCTTTCAGAGAGAAGGAAGGCCACTGCCTCCCCGACCTCTGTGGCTTGTCCAAAGCGTTTCAGCGGGATCGCAGCGCGGCGCGCGGGCAGCAGACTCTGGTCAAGTCCGCCGATCATGTCTGTCTCGGTTAGTCCCGGCGCCACGGCGTTCACGCGTATGTCTGGAGCCAACGCCTCGGCATAGCAGCGCATCATCGCGACGACTCCTGCCTTCGCCGCCGCATAGTCGATCTGGCGTGCTCGGGGTCGGAAGGCCGCAATCGAACTCAGGCAGACAATGCTACCGCCCCCGTGAGCCATCATGT
>JALYFY010000725.1 GCA_030777385.1 Pseudomonadota bacterium
CGAGCAGGGCCACCTGCTCCACATGCTGGCACAGGCGCTGCCCGGCTTCCGTGGCAAGGCAGGGCTGTCCCCGCACCACGAGGGCTGCTCCGATCCGCTCCTCAAGAAGCTTTACTCTCTGGGAGATCGCTGATGGCGTGACGCTCAGCTGGTGGGCAGCGCGTTCGAAGCTGCCGGTTCGGACCACTGCCGCAAGTGCAGACAGGAGAGCATAGTCGAGCATGGAATTAGAATTTCTAAATTAGGTTTAGCCTGTTTAACTGTCCTAATCCTAATCGCTCGCCTACCACGCGTCGACCCGCATCGGAGTATCGACGTGACCGCGCCTCTCTTCGCCGGCTTCCTGCTCGGCCTCAGCCTGATCCTTCCCATCGGAGCCCAGAATGCTTTTGTGCTGAGGATCGGGCTTCGCGGCGAGCACGTGCTTGCCGTCTGCTTTGCCTGCGCGCTTTCCGATGCTTTGCTGATTCTGGCCGGTGTCTCAGGCTTTTCGCAAATTGCTGCGCGGGTGCCTTGGGCGGAGGCGGCCATGCGTTATGCAGGGGCCGCCTTTCTTGTCGTCTACGGAGCCAAGAGCTTCATGGCGGCTTTCCAGCCAAGCGCCACTCTGCGGCCGTCAGATACGGCTCCGACTGCACTCGGCCGCGTTGTCCTCACGTCCCTCGCCCTCACCTGGCTCAATCCGCACGTCTATCTGGACACGGTGGTGCTGATCGGCTCGATCTCGACACAGTTCGACGAGGGCAAGAGATGGTTTGCTGTTGGGGCCATGGTGGCCTCCTTCACGTTCTTCTTTTCCCTTGGCTTTGGAGCCCGGCTGCTGAAGCCGCTTTTTGCCCGACCCGTCACCTGGCGGATCCTCGATGTCGCCATCGGCATCATCATGTGGGCGACGGCTACGAGATTACTGCTGAACGGAAGTTCCGTTTAAGGACGATCTTTAACTCGCACCCCGTCCCGATTTGGCGCGTGCTTCCCTCCCCCATGTGGGGAGGGCCAGGGTGGGGGTGTTGGCGCCTCACCGTCATAGGCTATCGCTCACACCCCCACCTCCAACTTCTCCCCACAAGGGGGAGGAGGGTTTAGGGGCTTCAGCTTCCCTGACGAACCTGCCTCCGGCGACGAGGGCAGAGCATGATGTTCCAGCAAACGGGCCATCGCTGGCCTTACGAGTTCATCCAATCCGCGCATTTCGGCGGAACCTCGGTGCCCCAGGGCATCAGGGGAACACTCGAGGTCGAGTTCTTAGGCGAGCCTTCGATGACCCGGTCCGAATAGACCATGTACACCAGGGTGTTGCGCTTCACGTCGCAGCCTCGGACGATCTGCATCTTCTTGAAGATCAGGGACCGGCGCTCGCTGAACACCACGTCGCCCTGGCCGAACTTCTGCTTGAACTTCACCGGGCCGACCTGCCGGCAGGCGAGCGAGATGTCCGACACTTCCTCTGCCACGCCGAGAGTGCCGGAAATGCCGCCCCGCTCCGGCGTCGTATAATGGCAGGCCACCCCCTCCACCACCGGATCGTCGAGGCCGTACACCGCCAGCTTGTCGTCCGGGGTCAATGCCCGCCACACGGTCGACTTCTTGAAGATCAGATCAGGCTCCTGGGCGGCAGCACCGGTTACTGCGCCTGCCGTCAGGGCCAGGGCCAAAGCGATTCGAGCGAGCATCTCTTTCATCCATTTCCACGATCAATCTCTTATGTGGTGACGATGAAAGGCTTTGACGAGAGCCTACTCGGGGTGATGACTGACGACACAGATCTTGTTGCCGTCGAGGTCGCGGAAATAAGCGCCATAATAATTCCGATGGTACTGAGGGCGCAGGCCTGGCACGCCCTCGTCTGTCCCACCCTGCGCCATAGCAGCCGCATAGCAGGCGTCCACGAGCCGGCGCTCGGAGGCCAGCAGGGCGATCATGGAGCCGTTGCCTGCACTGGGCTCCCGGCCGTCGAAGGGCTGCACCACAAGGAATTGAGGCCGCCCGCCGGGCAGGCCCCAGCCGACGATGCCGCCTCCCGAGAATCGCATCTCGAGCCCCAATGGAGCAAGCACGGCGTCATAGAAGTCTTTTGCGCGGGCGAGGTCATTTGCCCCAATGGTCGTATGAGAGTACATGCGGACCTCTTCAGGAGTCGCTGTTTTTAGGGAAGCTAGGTGGCTTTCCAGGGAGCAAGCAAGGCGTTAATCACAATAGGGTCAAATTCCGGCGTCACATGATCAGCCTGCCTGGGCGAACAGCGCCGTAACGGACCTGAGTTCTGCGATCAGCTTTATGACAAAGACATCCTTCTTCCGCTCTCTCCTCGCTGCAGCGGCCTTCCTGGCCGCAGGCCAGGCTGCCGTTGCCCAGTCGCCGGAATGCCAGCGCTTCCGGGCGGAACTGGCCAATCTCGACCGCAGTGGCGGCGGGGCGCCGACGGGCCAGATGCGAGCCCAACGGGCGGAGATCAACCGGCTTGTCGGCTACTACCGCAATATCGGCTGCGAGCGCGGCCCTCTCGGCTTCCTGGCCGGACCGGCGCCCGCCGAGTGCGGCTCGATTGCCCAGCAGATCCGCCAGCTGGAGGCAGGCTATGCCCGTCTCGCCTCGCAGGCCGTGGACCCGGGCGAGGTCGACGCCCGGCGCCGGCAGCTTCAGGTTGCCGTTCAGCAGACCTGTTCTGCCGAACCCCGCGGCTTCTTCGAGTCGATCTTCGGTGCGCCGCGCCAGCCTCAGCAGCAAGAGATCATGCCCGAGGGTCAGCCGATCATCGCCGATGACGGGCCCCGCTCCCTTGGCGGCGGACGCCTGATCTGCGTGAAAACCTGCGACGGCTCGTTCTTCCCGCTGACCACCCCACCAGGGGGCGGACAGAGCGCCAACGAGATGTGCCAATCTCTCTGCCCTGGCACGGAAACCATCGCGTTCGCCTATCCGGGCGGAGACAACGGCCTCAGCCGGGCAGCTTCGCTCTCCGGCAACCAGCCCTATACGGGGCTCGCCAACGCCTTCAAGTTCCGCAAGGCCTTCGACGAGGCTTGTGCCTGCAAGAAGCAGGGCGAGAGCTGGGCCGTGGTCCTGCGCAAGGCCGAGAGCATGCTCGAGCAGCGCAAGGGCGACATGATCGTCACGGCCGAAAAGGCGGAGGAGCTGTCGCGGCCAAAGGCCGTGCAGGCCCGCAAGGCGGCTGACAAGAAGGCCGACGAGGAGGAGAAGGAGGCGGCCGAGACCGCAGCCGCTGCTCCCACCGCGAGCAAGGAGTCTTCCGGCATCGGCCCGCAATCGATCGAGAACACCACCGTCGTGGGCGAGAGCGAAGGCTCGACCCGCGAGGTCGT
>JALYFY010000726.1 GCA_030777385.1 Pseudomonadota bacterium
GCCCAGGACGATGCCCAAGAGGGGGAGCAGAAGCGAGAGGTTCATGAGATTGCCCGCGCTGGAGATTGTGGCGGCGCCTGAACTAGAGCGCCGCTCCGCCCTTCAACAGCTTGTAGATCATGGAATCCGTCAGCGCCTGGAACGAGGCGTCGATGATGTTGGGCGACACGCCGATGGTGGTCCAGCGCTCTCCCGATCCATCGGTGAATTCGATCAGAACGCGCGTCACGGCGTCCGAGCCGCCCTGGTAGATGCGGACCTTATAGTCGACGAGCTCCAGATCCTGGATCAGGTGCTGATACTTGCCGAGATCCTTGCGCAGGGCCACGTCCAGCGCGTTCACCGGGCCATTGCCCTCAGCGGCGGAGATCAGAACCTCATCGCCCACGCGCACCTTCACGATCGCTTCCGATGCGGTGACGAGTTCGCCGATGGCGTTGAAGCGTCGCTCCACGTTGACCGAGAAACGCTCCACGTCGAAGAACGCCGGCACCTCGCCCAGCATGCGCTTGACGAGCACGTAGAAGGAAGCATCGGCGCCTTCGAATGCGAAACCCTCGGCTTCCTTGCGCTTCACCTCGTCGAGCACACGCCCGATGCGCGGATCGCCCTTTTCGAGTTCAAAGCCGCAGCGCTTCAGCTCGGCCAGGATGTTGGATTGTCCGCCCTGATCGGACACCAGAACCTTGCGCGCATTGCCGACGATTTCCGGCTCCACATGCTCGTAGGTGCGCGGATCCTTCAGCACGGCGGAGGCGTGGATGCCGGCCTTCGTGGCAAAAGCGCTGGAGCCTACGAAGGGCGCATGGCGGTTCGGCTGGCGGTTGAGGATTTCGTCCACCTGCCTGGATACATGGGTGAGTTGGCCCAGGGTCTCGTCGGTCACGCCGAGATCGAAGCGGGCGGCATAACCGTCCTTCAGCTTCAGGGCACCGATAAGCGTGATGAGATTGGCGTTGCCGCAGCGTTCGCCAAGGCCGTTCAGGGTGCCCTGGATATGCCGGGCACCCGCCTCCACGGCCGCCAGCGAGTTGGCGACCGCGCAGCCGCAATCGTCATGGGCGTGGATGCCGAGATGTGCACCTGGTACATCTCTGGTGGCAGCTTCCACAATCTCTGACACTTCATGTGGAAGGGCGCCCCCATTGGTGTCGCAGAGCACCACCCAGCGCGCGCCGGCCTCATAGGCGGTCTTCACGCAGGAGAGCGCGAATTCGGGATTGGCCTTGTAGCCATCGAAGAAGTGCTCGCAGTCGACGATCACCTCGCGGCCTTTCGCTCGGGCAGCCTCGACGCTGTCCTGGATGCCGGCGAGGTTCTCCTCGAGCGTCGTCTCGAGGGCCACATGGACATGGTAGTCCCAGGCCTTGGCGACGAAGCAGATGGCATCGGCCTGGGCTTCGAGTAGCGCCGCAACGCCCGGATCGTTCGACACCGAACGCCCTGCCCGCTTGGTCATGCCGAAGGCCGTGAATTTGGCGTTCTTCGTGCGCTTCTCGGAGAAGAAGGCGGTATCGAGCGGGTTTGCGCCCGGATAGCCGCCTTCCACGTAGTCGATGCCGAGCCTGTCGAGGAGCGTGGCAACGGCCCGTTTGTCGTCGAGAGAGAAGTCGACGCCCGTGGTCTGTGCTCCATCGCGCAAGGTAGTGTCGAAAAGATAGATGCGCTCGCGGCTCATGACGACAATTTCCTGTCTTCCTGCGGCGTGAGGCGCTTTTCCATGGTGGTGTTGGCCAGCCACTCGTCGCCGAGCGAGATCGTGTTGCGGCGCTGGGGCTGGAATCCGTGCTTCTGGAAGAAGGGCTGCGCGTTGTCGCTCACTTCCGCCACGAGGCGAGGCGCACCACGGGCGCCCGCGAGCTTCTCGACCGCCGCGTAGAGCATGGTGCCGATCCCTTGGCCTGCCACAGCCGGATGCACATGGAACAGCTCGATATGCTCGTTGTCCTTAAGCGAGATGAAGCCCACGGGCGAACCCTCGACGGTCGCGATCAAGGTCAGGCCCCCGGTCAGCTTTTGGGCAAAGGATTCATCCTCGGAGAGGGCCATCCAGGCCTCCTGCTGGCTCTCGCTGTAATCCTCGCCCGTCAGCTCCGCGATGCTCTCCTCGTAGATCTGGACGAGCACTGGCAGATCGTCCGGCAGGAAGGGGCGAAGCCCCGGTTGCGGCAATGCCTGTCCCATCAGCGTACGACCTCCCAAGTGGTGGTGCCGTCCTTGTTGTCCTTCACCACGACATTCAGCGCTGCGAGCTCGTCTCGGATGCGGTCGGACTCGCTCCAGTTCTTCGACGCGCGCGCCTCCTTGCG
>JALYFY010000727.1 GCA_030777385.1 Pseudomonadota bacterium
TGGTGAAGCTGTCCACCACCTTGCCCGTGACGGCCGAGCGCGCCTCGCTCGACTCGCGGGAGCGGCGTTGAATCCGCGGCAGGGCAACGGCCAGCAGCCCTGCATAGAGCACGAACCATCCGGCCATCGGCAGGGCGAGACGGATATCCTGCGTGCCGAGCAGGCCAATGGAGGCCGCACCGAAAATCAGGATCTGCCAGACGGCGCGGGCCACCGACAGGACGCTCTCGCGCAAGGGACGCGCCGTCTGCAGCACCCGGTTGGCGATGCGCCCGGCAAAGTCCTCCTGAAAGAAGCCTAAGGGCTGGCGCACCACGTGCCAGTAGTTCTGCCAGTGGACCATGCTGGTGAAGGACACGGCCAGCGAATGATTGACCAAGAGCCGGAACAGGATCGTCCCGAGGGGCCGCACCAGGAGAATGATCGCCGCCATGGCGACGAGCAGTGGCCCCGCCTCGCGGAAGATGCCCTCGGGCGACGTGTTCGACAGGGCCGAGACCAAGCGCCCGATGAGATAGGGAATCAGCGCCTCGAACACCGCCAGCACGAAGCCTAGCCCGAACAGCGCCAGGAACAGGCCTTTCGCCTGAGACACGAAATGCCAGTAGAAGCCCCACAGCGTATCCGGCGGCGACACCCCCGGGGGCTTTTTCATGAAGTCGAGGCGGGACTCGAAGTAGCGGAACATCGGTGCATCTCATGGTCTTCGGCCCGACTCAGATGGGGCGAGGGCGCAATGATGCAACACTCTTTGGCTTTGGGGTGACAATCGGGTTGGATTGAAGAGCTGTCTCGCAGCAAACAGCTGCCGACCCGCAAAAAGGCGTTGGATTCATCAGGCCAGCCCCCAAAGCCCGGTGAATCCCAGGGTTCAGCGGTCCAGCCAGGGAGAAAGGCGGTCGTGCCAGTAACGCTTATGCTGATCCAAATCCTGCAGGACATCGTCCGGCAAAAGTCCGATATCGCGCAACTGAGCTTCGGTCAGATCCGAAACCGGAGTACACGTAGGGTAAGCGGACCAAGCACGGCGCGGCCCCACCCACATCCGCGGAATGTTCGTGACGAGATGCGTCTGAGGCGCGAAAGAAATCATTGCGAAGAATCTCATGATGCAGAGCCTCTTGGGAGGGCAAAGCATCCCTGCCGAACGGTGCGCCTGTCACGCGCGAACGCTTCGTCCACGGTCGAAGCGTTTTCCTTGGAAGGACTGAGCCGGTCGCGCTAGGTTCGGATCATGACTTATGATCTTTCCTTGACCGCAGTGGCCGCCGCCATCGGGGACTCGGCCCGAGCCGCAATCCTGATCGCCCTCATGGACAAGCGCTCGCGCACCGCGAAGGAACTCGCCTTTCTCGCCCGGATCTCCGCCTCGACTGCGAGCGCCCACCTTGGAAAGCTGCTCGATCTCGGGCTCGTCTCCGTTACGGCGCAGGGCCGCAACCGGTTCTTCAAACTGGCTTCGCCGCTGGTCGGGCAGATGCTTGAGACAATGTCCAACGTGGCGGCGGAAATGCAGCCTCGCCATCCCCGCGCGGCCGGGACCGAGTCCCTGCGCCTGGCGCGCACCTGCTACGATCATCTGGCCGGACGGATTGGAGTCATGATCGCCGATGCTTTGCAGGAGCAGGGCCACGTCCGCCTGTCGGATGATGGAGGCGAGGTGACGGACAGCGGACGTGCCTTCTTCCTCCGCCTTGGTCTCGACATTGATCGGGTGCGGCACAGCAGGCGCATCTTCTGCAAGCCCTGTCTCGACTGGACCGAGCGGCGGCCGCATCTGGCGGGCAGCCTCGGCGCAGCCCTGTGCCGGCACTGCCTCGATCAGGGCTGGGTAGAGCGCATGCGCGACAGCCGCGCGCTCACCATCACGCCAGAAGGCCGGAAGAACCTCATCGAATGCTTCGGGATCGAGCTGGAGCCGACACCCGCAGACAGCCGTTCGGCCGCCTGAGCATAGTGGCTCCTACCCCACCGCAAACAGATCCCGCGTCTCGGCCGGCCCTTGCGGCTCCTCGAACGCATTCGGATCGCCAGGCCCCGTCTCCCACCCGAGATCGGGTAGCGCGATGATGCGCAGGCCGCGCGGATCGTTGCGGGTCACGACCACGTTGCGGCTTTCCATATAGGCGATGAGGCGCCGGGCCCGGCCCGGCGAGCGGCTGCCGCAGGCGCGGGCGATCTCGCCGTCGGGCGGACAGGGGGAGCCCGCCAGTGCGGCGCGGGCGAGAAGCAGGTAGATGCCCTGGATGTCCTCCGTGAGATCGGCCGCGAAGGTGACTGCGCGGTCCCATTCGGAGCCCTCGGCGGTAGCGGTGTCGACGCCCGCGCGCGCCACCGCCAAGCGGCGGCGGAAGGCGGGGAGGTTCGGGGGCTCGCCGGCGACGCGCCGGATGCGGCAGCGCACGAGAAAATCCTGGTACAGCACGGCCACCGAGCGGAAGGCGGCTTCGGGATCGTCCAGGATTTCGCGCAGGATCGTGTTAAGCGCCGCCTCGCGCTCGGCTTTCGACTGCGCGGTCTCCTCAGGTTGCGGCTCGGGCGCAGCGGCAGGGCGCGTGCGGGCGAGCTGCGCCAGGAGATCGTTGGTGGAGGGAGCCGGCGGCGGCGGAGGGGCGCGGCGGGGCATGACCGGACGGGCGGGCTCGTCCTCGCCCGCCTTGAAGATGAGGTCGCGGGCCTCCTCCTTCGGCTGCTCGGGGAGCGGCATCAGCTTGAAGGAGCCGCTGCGGGTGGAGGTTTCCACCTCGCCGATGCGGATGGGGAGCGGACGGCGCGACAATGCCGGGCCGAGAGCCACGAAGTGGCCGCGCTCGAGATCCCGGAACATCTCGGCCTGGCGGCGCTCCATCCCAAGCAAGTCGGCGGCGCGCGCCATGT
>JALYFY010000728.1 GCA_030777385.1 Pseudomonadota bacterium
CAACGAACCTGTGCTCGGTCCCTGGAGCCGTGAAGACATCGCCTTCCATGACCGTCTTTCAGAAATCGCGCCTCCAGCCGAGGACTATGGGATTGAGGAGCCTGAGAACGTGGCTCCTGCCCTCACGCTGATCAGCGAACCTGCTCTGAAGAGCTCTGCGCCTGCAGCCCTTGCCGGATCTGCCCCTGCTGAAACGCTCCTTTCCCATGATGCCAGCGCCTCCGTCTCCGGTGCCTTCGAGCGCCTGGGTGCATCCATGCGGCCAAGCCAGCCCCAAACGGTTGAGGATCTGATGAAGGAGATGCTGCGGCCCATGCTGAAGGCATGGCTCGACGACAATCTTCCCTCCCTGGTCGAGCGCCTCGTCCGGGCTGAAATCGAACGTGTGACCCGCTGTCGGGGCTAAGATTTTCGGCCCTCTGTTGACTTCGTCCAATCCCTCCGGTTTGTAGCCGTCTTGCTTGCGCGTCGTCGCGCTAACAGGCCGGTACCTATCATGATGGACAAGACGTTCGATCCCTCCGCTGTCGAAGCACGCATTTCCACCCGCTGGGAAGAGGCGCAGGCCTTCAAGGCCGGCCGCGAGGATCGCAAGGACGCGGTACCCTACACCATCGTCATCCCGCCGCCGAACGTGACCGGCTCGCTCCATATGGGGCACGCCCTCAACAACACGATCCAGGACATCCTCTGCCGCTTCGAGCGCATGCGAGGCAGGGACGTGCTCTGGCAGCCGGGCATGGACCATGCCGGCATCGCCACGCAGATGGTCGTCGAGCGCAAGCTCGCGGAGCGCCAGATCCAGCGCCGCGACCTCGGCCGCGACGAGTTCGTCAAGCGGGTCTGGGAGTGGAAGGAGGAGTCCGGCGGCACCATCGTGCGCCAGCTCAAGCGGCTCGGTGCCTCCTGCGACTGGTCTCGCGAGCGTTTTACCATGGACGAGGGGCTCTCCCGCGCCGTGCTGAAGGTGTTCGTGGATCTCTACAAGCAGGGCCTGATCTACAAGGACAAGCGCCTTGTGAACTGGGACCCCAAGTTCCAGACCGCGATCTCGGACCTTGAGGTCATGCAGGTTGAGGTGAAGGGCAATCTCTGGCACATCCGCTATGCCGTCGAGGGTATGCCTGATCGCTCCATCACAGTGGCCACGACCCGGCCTGAGACGATGCTGGGCGACGTGGCGGTTGCCGTGCACCCTGAGGACGAGCGCTACAAGGACCTGATCGGCAAGTTCGCCGTTCTGCCGCTGGTGGGCCGCCGCATCCCCATCGTCGCCGACGAGTACTCCGACCCGGAGAAGGGCACCGGCGCGGTGAAGATCACGCCGGCACATGACTTCAACGACTTCGAGGTCGGCCGGCGGCACAAGCTGGCGGTGATCAACATCTTCGGCACCGAGGCCGAGCTGCGCCTCAATGGCAACGAGGCCTTCCTTGAGGGGCTTGGCCAGACGGATGATCTCAAGGCCGTGCTCGCTCTCGATGGCCTCGATCGCTTCGAGGCGCGCAAGCGGGTCGTCGCCATGCTGGAGGAGCGCGAGATCCTCACCCAGATCGAGCCGCATACCCACATGGTCCCGCACGGCGACCGCTCGAACGTGGTTATCGAGCCCTATCTCACGGACCAGTGGTACGTGAACGTGAAGCCGCTCGCCGACCGTGCCCTCGATGTGGTGCGCAAGGGCCAGACCAAGTTCGTGCCTGAGAACTGGGAGAAGACATACTTCCAGTGGCTTGAAAACATCGAGCCGTGGTGCGTCTCCCGCCAGCTCTGGTGGGGACACCAGATCCCGGCCTGGTATGACGATCAGGGCAACGCCTTCGTGGCCTTGAGCGAGGACGAGGCAAAGGCGGAGGCGCGCGCCAAGCACGGACGCGATGTGCCGCTCAAGCGCGACGAGGACGTGCTCGACACCTGGTTCTCCTCGGCGCTATGGCCCTTTTCGACCCTCGGCTGGCCGGACGATGCGCCGGAGCTGAAGCGCTACTACCCGACCAATACGCTCGTCACAGGCTTCGACATCATCTTCTTCTGGGTTGCTCGGATGATGATGATGGGCCTGCATTTCATGGACGAGGTGCCCTTCGACACGGTCTACATCCATGCCCTGGTCCGCGACGAGAAGGGCGCCAAGATGTCGAAGTCGAAAGGCAACGTCATCGATCCTCTCGACGTGGTCGATCAGTACGGCGCCGATGCTCTGCGCATGACGCTCGCCGCCATGGCGGCGCAGGGACGCGACATCAAGCTCTCCGTTCAACGCGTGGAGAACTACCGCAATTTCGCAACCAAGATCTGGAATGCGGCGCGCTTTGCCGAGATGAACGAGTGCAGGCGCGTCGAGGGCTTTGATCCCAAGACCGTGAAGGAGACGCTCAACAAGTGGGCGCTTAGCGAATGCGCCAAGGCGGTCTCTGAGGTTTCTGCCGGCATCCAGGGCTACAAGTTCAACGAAGCGGCGTTGGCGGCCTACCGCTTCGTCTGGAACGTGTTCTGCGACTGGACGCTAGAACTCGCCAAGCCCGTGCTGCAGGGTGCAGACTCCGCCGCCAAGGATGAGACCCGCGCCACCATCGCGTTCATCTTCGATGAGATCTGCAAGCTGCTGCATCCCTTCATGCCGTTCCTCACGGAGGAGCTATGGGCGATCAAGGGCGAGGAGGGTCCGAAGCGCGAGACGATCCTGGCGCTGACCCCTTGGTCGCAGCTCGATCACCTGATCGATCAGCAGGCCGAAGCCGAGATCGGCTGGGTAGTGGATCTGGTCAACGAGATCCGCTCCGCACGCTCTGAGACGAACGTGCCCGCGGGTGCCCAGATCCCGCTTGCGCTCGTCGCATCCTCTGCCGATG
>JALYFY010000729.1 GCA_030777385.1 Pseudomonadota bacterium
AATGCCACATGGTGGCAGGCGGCTTCGACTACCTGGTGAAAACCCGCGTCGCCGACATGGCCGCCTACCGCCGCTTCCTCGGCGAGATTCTCCTGGCCCTGCCGGGCGTCAAGGAGACCCGCACCTATGCGGTGATGGAGGAGGTCAAAAGCGACGGGATGCTGCCGGTTTGAGGGTCCCATTCGCCCTCAGCCGTCATGGGCGTGCTTGTCACGGCCATCCACGTCCTCTGAACCATATCGGAGAAAGGCGTGGATGCCAGGCATGACGGCAGGAGGCGGCAATCCGGAGCGGGAGGGTTCTTGTCCCTCCCGCTGCTTCTTCAGCCCACGGCGTGTTTCGCCTCGGCCATTTCGCCCCGAGTCTTCCAGAGGCTCCAGACCACGCCCATGGCCAGGATGCCGAAGGTCACGGCGAGCGAGATCACCGGCGGAATCTTGGCAAGGCCCAGCATGTCGGCCACGAAGATCTTGGAGCCGATGAAGATCAGCACCATGGCGAGCGCGTATTTGAGATAATGGAAGCGGTGCACCATGGCGGCGAGCGCGAAGTAGAGGGCGCGCAGGCCGAGGATCGCGAAGATGTTCGAGGTGTAGACGATGAAGGGATCGGTGGTGATGGCGAAGATCGCCGGCACCGAGTCCACCGCGAAGATCACGTCCGCGATCTCGATGAGAACGAGGGCCATGAAGAGCGGCGTCATGAACCAGGCGAGCCTGCCGGTCTTCGGATCGGGCTTCCTGACGAAGAAGTTCTCGCCGTGGTGCTCGTCCGTGACGTTGAAGCGCTTGCGCATGAACCGCAGCACCGGGTTCCTGGCGATGTCGTATTCCTTGTCCGAGAATGCCAGCATCTTCACGCCGGTGGCGACGAGGAACGCGGCGAAGACGTAGAGAACCCAGGAGAACTGGGCGATGACCGCCGCGCCGAAGCCGATCATGAGGGCGCGCAGGACGATGACGCCCAGAATGCCCCAGAACAGCACCCGGTGCTGATGGATGCGCGGCACGGCGAAGAAGCCGAAGATCATGGCGATGACGAAGACGTTGTCCATCGCCAGCGCTTTTTCGACTGCAAAGCCCGTGAGGTAATTGATGCCCGGCTCCGGGCCGAGATACCACCAGACGAAGCCGCCGAAGAGGAGGCCGAGGGAGATGTAGAAGGCGCTCATGAGAAGGCTCTCGCGCACGCCGACTTCACGCGTCTTGCGGTGAAGCACGCCGAGATCGAGGACCAGGAGAGCGATAACGAGACTCAGGAAGGCAAGCCACAGCCACAAAGGCGTGCCGAGCCAGCTGAAAAGCAGGACGTCGAACATTTGACCGAACCCTATGTTGAACCAAGTCGGCTCCGACATCGCGGACGTTTCGTCCGCCAGAGGGGCCCGGTCACCGACGGGACTCAACGTGGGATCGCCTGTCGCAGGCGTCAAGATCCGCCCGTCTGAAAAAGATTCTGCTCAATTTCGCGTCAAATGCCGGTCCTGGAGGCAAGTTTGCCCGGGCAAGAGGCTTGACCCTGCGCGCCATTCTGCTTGCATGATCAAGAACAGAGCAAAAGACGCGAAGACCGCCGAAAGGCTTGAGATTTCCGGCTCTTGAAGAAGCCGGGTCATAAAAACAGAGGTGATGGTGATGATTTCCGATCGTTCGACGAAGGCGAGGTGGCTCCGGGGGCTTCTTGCAGGCGCGGCGGCCCTTCTGGCCTCCGCTTCCGCCCAGGCGCAGACCCCGGTGCGGTTCAGCTTGGATTGGCGCTGGGAGGGTCCGGCGGCCCCCTTCGCGGTGGCCCTGGACAAGGACTACTTCAAGGCCGAGGGCCTGGACGTGACGATCGATCCGGCCGCAGGCTCCCGCGAGCCGATCTCCCGGGTGGCGTCCGGCACCTATGACGCAGGCTTCGGCGACGTGAACTCCCTGGTGCGCTTCCGGGACGAGAACCCCGGAACCGACATCAAGGCCGTGATGGTGATCTACGACCGCCCGCCCTTCGCCATCATCGGGCGCAAGAGCCGGGGCGTCTCCAAGGAGG
>JALYFY010000730.1 GCA_030777385.1 Pseudomonadota bacterium
CGCCCGAGACACGGCCATGTGCGTCCTTAATCGGTTGGTAGACGAAGTCCACGAAGCGTTCTTCAGGCTGGCTGTCTGGCTCCCGCTGAAGGGTAACGGCGATGCCGCGCCCGACGAAGGGCTCGCCGGTCCTATAGACCTTGTCCAGGAGCTCCTTGAAGCCTTGCTCCGTTACTTCCGGAAGAGCCTCGAGGACAGGTTTGCCGACTATGTCGCGATGACCGACGAGTTGGTAATAGGAGGCGTTGACCATCTCAAAGATGTGCTCAGGGCCCCTGAGCATGGCCATGAAACCGGGCGCTTGGTGAAAAAGCTCGCGGAGCCGCTCGCTTTCCGTCGAAAGCCTTCGCTCCATCAGGACCTTGCTGGTGGACTCGATGGCAGCACAGAACATGCCGGCAATAGCGCCTTCGTCGTCATGCACCGGGTTGTAGGAGAAGGTGAAGTAGGCATCTTCCCGGTAGCCGTTTCGCTCCATCGGGATCAAGAGATCCTCGTGCCAGCTTGCCTCCCCGGCAAGCGTGCTATCAACAAGAGGTTTGATCTGATCCCAGATATCCGACCAGATTTCGGCAAAAGGCTGCCCCAGGGCGTGAGGATGCTTGGCACCGAAGATGGGGGCATAGTTGTCATTGTAGAGAAAGGCGAGCTCCGGCCCCCATGCGACGAACATCGCCTGCTTGGCATTGAGCACGAGGCGCACCAGGGTGCGTAGGGATTGCGGCCATGTCTCAGGCTGACCCAAGGGAGAAGCGGACCAGTCATGGGCGCGCATCAGCTCACCCATCTGGCCGCCGCCTGCAAGAAAATCGGGCGTCGCCTTGGCTCCGGCGGGCGGCTTAAAGAGCATTACAAGCCTCAGGCAATGTCATAGGTATTCCGATGCTGCTAATTCCCGCGCCTTCAAGGTTGAAGGTAGTGATGCGGGATGAGCGACAGGCGTCTGGTTTCGACCTTACTTGGGGCAGAACCGGTCATTGACGAGGCAGGGCGTCCGGAAACTCGTCCGAGGTGAGCGGGGCATCGACGGTGCAGATGAGCCCACTCTCCGAAAATTCCAGCTTCACAAATCCGTTCAGGTCCTGTGCAAGACTGCGCTCGATGAGGCGAGTGCCGAAGCCGCGACGCTTGGGAGGGCTGACGGCAGGCCCCCCGCTCTCGGTCCATTCCATGTAGAGCCGCGATATCCCGTCAACTTCTTTGAGGTCCCAGGCGATACGGACCCCACCCACCGCATTGGAGAGGGCCCCGTATTTCACGGCATTCGTGGCAAGCTCCTGAAGAGCCATGGCGATCGCCATGGCCATGCGCGGGGAAAGGCGGATGTCGGGTCCCTGCACATGCAGCCGGTTCTCCCGCTCGTGGCGATAGGGCGCCAACGCCTGCAGGACGATCTCGATCAAGCCGGCGCCTTCCCAGTTCTCCCGGGTCAGCACGTCATGGGCACGGGACAGAGCGAACAGGCGCGCTTCCAAGGCCAGGCGTGCTTCTTCCATGGAATCCGCGTTACGCAGCGTCTGCGCCGCTATGGATTGCACGGTCGCCAGGGTGTTCTTCACCCGATGGTTCAACTCGTTGATGAGGAGCTGCTGATGTTCTTCCCAGCGCTTGCGCTCCGTGATGTCCATGATGACGCCGCGGGAGCGGAGAATACGGCCTGCCTCATCGCGAATATACTCGCCCAGCCCGTTGACCCACCGGATTACGCCCCCCGGAAGCAGCAGCCGCAACGTCCAATCGAAATGCCTGATCGAGGTGTCTTCGCCGTCGTACTGGCGTTTGCTCCAGATCTTCTCCACGTCGTCCGGGTGGTATCGGGCCCGGATGTCGGCAATCGAAAGAACATGATCGGGCGGATAGCCGTAGAGTTCGCTCAGGCGAGCCGACGGATTCATGCGGCCCTTGATGTGATCGAAGTCGAAAATCGCCAGTGAGCCAGCCTCGAGAGCGGCCCTCAACTCGGCCTCTCGCTCTCTAAGCGCCTCTTCCGCCTCCTTGCGGTCCGTGATGTCGAGGATGACGCCCACGGTCCTGATAGGCATTCCGGCCGCGTCCAGAAGCATCTCCGCCCGCATGAGGAACCAGCGCAGCACTCCGTCCGGCCTGTAGAAGCGATACTCAGTCTCGAAGAAGTGTTCGCCCCTCTTCAGGGCTTCGAGGGCAGCCGTCGTGAGCCGTTCACGGTCTCCCGGATAATAGCGCTTGCGAAGCTCTCCCATGTCGAGCGTGATGCCGACCGCATAGCCGAGAACGCGATTGAGTTCCGGACTTGCCGTGACGCTGTCGGTGGCCGTGACATGCTCCCAGACAGCCATGCGGCCTGCGTCCACTGCGAGCCGGAGGCGGGCGGCGCTGGCCCGCAGGGCGATCTCTGCGCGCGACCGTTGAACCGCGTCCCAAGTGCGTTCGGCCACATCCCGTGCAAGGATCGCTTCAGCCTCGCTCCAACGCCTCGGCTGCGGCTCGTGAAGATAGAAGATGGCCCTCAGGCGATCTTCCTTGATGAGAGGAACGACGATGAGCGAGCGGGTGCCGATGCTGTTCCAGGTCGAAGCATAGGTCTCCCCGGCGCGGGGATCCGTCAGGCAATCGTCAACGATGAGGGTACGCCCGGCGTGAAGCTCCGCGATGACGGCCGGACCGAATGCATCGAGCATGCGCGCCTCGCCCGCAAGGCTTCCTACCCTGCCATCCGTCCAATCGGCTGGGACGGAAACGATCTCCTCGGCCTCATCCACCTCCCCATAGCCGGCCCTTGCGGCCTGGACATTCCTGCCCATCATCTCGGCAGCGCATAAGGCGATTTCCACCGGATCCGACAGCTCGCGGAGGCGATCGCCGAGCTCGATCAGGAAGCCGAGCCTCTGATCGTTGAGAACTTGCTTCGAGGTTTCCGAGATAACACAGAGCATGCCGGCGACTGCGCCGTCATCATCCCAGAGTGGCGAGAACGAGAAGGTGAAATAGGCCTGTTCCGAATAGCCGTTGCGGGAGACAGTGGTCGGGAAATTTTCGTGAAAGGTGGCCTTGCCCGCAAAGTTTCGGGCGACGGCGGGGCTGATCTGGTCCCACATCTCGGGCCAGACTTCGGACAGCGGCCGGCCGAGGGCTGCAGGATGCTTGGCTCCGATGATCCCCGCATAGGCATCGTTGTAGAGGTATGCGAGTTTCGGCCCCCATGCCACATACATCGGGAACTTGGAATGGAGGATCAGGCTGACGGCGTTGCGCAGCGTCTGAGGCCATGTCTCGGGCCAGCCCAGCGGCGATGTGGACCAGTCGCGGGATCTCATGAGCCTCGCCACATCCCCATCACCCCAGGAAAGAATCGGGGCAGGCGCAGCGACACTGGCATGGTCTGGAAGCGACATAGGGGCCTGCTTATAGGGCTGCTCGATGCCGCATTCGCGCTCGTCCAAGGAGAGGCGAAGACCGGCTCCGACAATCCTGCTCTGTGCTGCGATGCCGGCCCATGGCAACCCTGTTGACGGGGAGGGACTCGCGTTCCGGAATCTGAGAAACGCTTTGCGTCTTAGGGGTTATCATAACGACCGGAACCTAAGCAGTACAGTGCTGCGTCAACAGCTGACACACAACATTATTCACAGCTTTGGAAGGTATCCCAATAATCCCGGCTGGCAAGGTTGAGGCTCTAATCCTCTTCCCGGTGCTTGAACGGGGTTGCTCCCGACAATTCGTCGGCCGCCTCGGAGACGTAGAGGCGCTCCTGATCCAGATAGGCCTGGATGGCCTGCCGCAGGGAGGGATCGGCGATGTCATGCGCCGAGGAGGTGATCACGGGCTTGTAGCCACGCGCCAGCTTGTGCTCCCCCTGCGCTCCGGCTTCCACTCGGTCGAGGCCGCGGGCGATGGCGAAATCGATGGCTTGGTAATAGCAGACCTCGAAGTGCAGAAAGGGATGGTCCTCGATGCAGCCCCAGTTGCGTCCGTAGAGCCGCTTGGCTCCAATGAAGTTGATGGCACCCGCGATGTAGCGCCCGTTGCGCTTGGCCATGACGAGCAGCACCCGATCGGCCATGCGCTCCCCAATCAGGGAGAAGAACCGACGATTGAGGTAAGGCCGGCCCCACTTGCGCGACCCTGTATCCATGTAGAAGGCGAAGAAGGCGTCCCAATGTGCCTCCGTGATGTCTGCGCCCGTCAGCCATTCAACCGAGATGCCGTTGGCCAGGGCATCCCGCCGCTCCCGCCGGATCGCCTTGCGCTTGCGGGAGGCGAGTGCCTCAAGGAAATCCTCGAAGCCTTTGTAGCCTTCGTTGAACCAATGAAACTGCTGGTCGTCCCGCTGCAGGAACTCTTCCGAAGTCAGCGCCTTGAGGTCCGCGTCCTGCAGGAAGGTGGCGTGAATGGAAGAGGCGCCGGTCTGGTCCCGCAGCGCCCGCAGGCCCGCGATCAGGTACGAGCGAACAGGGTCGGCCTGGGATCCGTTCGGAACGAGAAGGCGAGGGCCTGTGGCAGGCGTGAAGGGCACCGCAACTTGGAGCTTGGGGTAATATCGCCCGCCGGCTCGCGTGTAGGCGTCCGCCCAGGCATGGTCAAAGACGTATTCGCCCATGGAATGGGACTTCAGGTAGCAGGGGGCTGCACCCAGCAGCGTCCCGGCCTCGTCCTCGACGAGAATATGGACCGGCGACCAGCCTGCTTTGGGCCCAACACAGCCCGACTCTTCAAGGGCGGACAGGAAAGCATGGGAAACGAAAGGATTGACCGGATCGTCTTCGCCGGTCCCCGCCGCTAAGGCGCAGGCATCCCAGGCGGAGGCGGGAACGGCCTTCAGGCCTTGGGCAATTTTGACTTGCAATGTCACTGGATGGAAGGATCTCGCCGCTCGGCCTTAAGAGCTAATCACTCGGCGAGATCCTTGCAACCGTCAGGTATCAGGGCAAAAAGCCCTCGAAGACCATCTGGTCCGCATGCTGCTCGGCGCGGGCGCGGTCCTCAGGGGTACGCACGGTCCAGGCCATCAGGGGCAGGTTGCCGATCGCCTTGGCGAGATAGGGCGCGGCGCAGGGCAGGTTATGCACCTTCCAGGACACGAACTGCGGCTGCGACTCGTTGAAGTGCAGCAGGTTCGAGAGCCGGTGCCTCAGCTCGTCGGTCATGAAGCTATCTGCTTTGGAGGCGTATTCCAGCTCGCCGATGATGCCGCGCGTGATGCCGGGCGCATTGGTTCGGAGATAGGTGACGATCTCCGGATCGAAGGACTTGATCACGAACGGGCCGCTGTAGCCGTTCAGGATCTCCACGGTCCGCTTCGTCAGGGTCATGTCGCCGTTGAACTTGCTCTTGATCTCGACAACCAGGGGCACGCGCCCGGCCACCGCATCGAGGAACTGCTTCAGCGACGGAATTTTGTCTCCACCTGCGGCTCCGGATATGCCGATCCGGGTCAGGTCGGAGAGCTTGCGCTCAACGACGAGGCCGGCATCACCGGTGAGGCGCTCCAGCTCGAAATCGTGGAACACGATGGCTTCATTGTCGGCGGTCAGCTGCACGTCGAGTTCGATGGGAAAACCGCGCTCGACGGCTGCTTGCGCAGCCGAGAGGGTGTTCTCGATGATGCCGTTCGCCTTGTTGTGGAGGCCGCGATGGGCAATAGGCTTCGCGACGAGCCAGCTGGGTGTGCTCATTGGACTTCAAACATTCCTTCGACTTCGACACAGGCATCGAGCGGCAGCTCGGCCACCCCGACCGTGGAGCGGGCGTGACGGCCCGCATCGCCTAGAATTTCGACCATCAGGTCCGAGGCGCCGTTCATGACGGGAGCGAGAGCCGCGAAGGTCGGCACGGCATTGATGAAGCCGCCGAGCCGCACGCAGCGCACCACCTTGTCCAGATCGCCGACCGCCGCCCTGAGCTGGGCGAGGAGATTGATGGCGCACAGGCGGGCGGCCTCCTGGCCGACCTCAGGCGAGACTTCCGCCCCGACCTTGCCCTTATGCGCATCGGCCATCTTGCCGTCGAGGCCGAGGCAGAGCTGTCCGGAGATGACGATCAGGTTCCCGGTCCGCACAAAGGGAACGTAATTTGCAACCGGTGCGGCCGGTGTCGGCAAGGTGATGCCAAGGTCCTGAAGTTTCTTGTCGACAGCGCTCATGAAAGCCTCGGTTTGTCACTTAATCCGGAGGGAGTAGTGGCGGATGAGCCGGAAGGACGCAAGCGGGAACATTGCCCTGTCCGCAGGACGCACCTATCTTGGCAACCGTGGGATCGGGAGAAGAGATGCGTTTCCTTGCTTTGGCCTCCGGCCTTTCCATCGCCATGCTGATGCCGGCTCTCGCGGAGACGGCGAAGCCTCCGGTTCAATTGGCCCCGCACAGAGCGGTCTACGACCTCTCGCTTCTGCGTGCCGG
Organism: Pseudomonadota bacterium; assembly: GCA_030777385.1. GTDB lineage: Bacteria > Pseudomonadota > Alphaproteobacteria > Rhizobiales > Beijerinckiaceae > Microvirga. The sequence goes on from JALYFY010000730.1 coordinate 6,375, forward strand.
CAGCTCCAACGGCGTCGAGACGGCCAGAGGCCGCATCGCCATGGAGTTCGGCGGCGATGCCTGCGACGGCTACACCCTCAAGTACCGTCAGGTCACGATCCTCAACAGCAGCGAGTCGGGCTCCAGCACGGTCGACATCCAGACCGCAACCTACGAGACCGGCGACGGCCGTTCCATGCACTTCAAGACGACGTCGCTTCGCCAGGGCATGATCAAGGACGGTGAGGTGGACGGCGATGCCAGGCTCACGCCTCAAGGGGCGCTGAACGTCGACCTGAAGCAGCCGAAGAAGACGGCCTTCGAGTCGGGCGGTGAGACCGTCTTCCCGACCGAGCATCTCAAGCGCCTGATCGAGGCTGGCCGTCGCGGGGATACGACCCTGTCCGTGAAGGTTTACGACGGATCCAACAAAGGCGACAAAGTCTATGACACCCTGGGCCTGATCGGCCGCAAGATCGAGCCGGGCGCAGCCGCTGCCTCCCTCGAAGACCCCGTTCGTCAGGAGAGCCTGGCCTCCGTGCCGCGCTGGCCTGTCACGATCAGCTATTACGAGGAGGGGACTGCCGACCGCGTGCCGGTCTATACGGTCTCCTTCGAGCTTTACGAGAATGGCATCAGCCGCGCCCTGAAGCTCGATTACGGCGACTTTGCCCTCAAGGGCGATCTGAAGAGCCTTGACGTGCAGGCTCCGAGTTCCTGTCAGCGCTGAGGCCCCCGCAGCACGATTCCCTTCTGCACGGCGCCGGCGCCGAATTTCTCGCGGATCTTGTCGATGGCGGCCTCCATATGAGCCTGCCGCACCACCGTCTGATCCGCCAGGTCGCCCTTGTCCGCATCCGCGCCATCGCAGAGATCGGCCGCGCCGATGCCGATGAGGCGAAACGCGGTCCCGTCGCAGGATGCCTTGAGAAGTTGCCGCGCGGGATCGAACAGGCGGACTGCGAGCTGGGTTGGGGCCAATCCCGATCGGGTCCGGGTCAGGAGCCGGAATTCCTTGTCCTTGAGCTTCAGCGTCACGCTGCGCCCGGCGAGCCCGGCAGCTTTGAGGCGCCTCGAGACCTTTTCCGACAGGCGCCACAGAATGGGCTCCAGATCCTCGAAGGAGCGGAGATCGGTCTCGAACGTGGTCTCCGCCGATACGCTCTTCGTCTCCCGCTCCGGGGTGACCGCTCGGCGGTCTTCGCCCCATGCCAGCCGGGACAGGCGCTGCGAGTCGCGGCCCAGGGCCTCGAAGAGAGCTTTCAACGGCACGTCCCGCAGGTGTCCGATCATCGTCACGCCTATCTTGGCGAGGCGCGCCTGGGCCGAGGCGCCGATGCCGGGAATGATTCCGACCGGCTTATCGGCAAGGAAGCTGGCTGCTTCCTCCCGACCGATGATGGAGAAGCCGCGAGGCTTGTGCAGGTCCGAGGCGATCTTGGCCAGGAACTTGTTGTAGGAGAGCCCGACCGAGATGCTGATCCCGATCTCGTTCTCCACCTTGTGGGCGAAGCGGGCAAGCGTGAGCGCAGGGCTTCCGTGGTGCAGCCGCTCCGTGCCGGTCAGATCGAGAAAGGCCTCGTCGATGGAGACGGGCTCGACCAGCGGCGTCAGCTCCCGCATGAGCTGGCGCACCTCGCGCCCGGCCTTGCCGTATTTGTCGCCGTTCGGCTTGATGACCACCGCATGGGGGCAGAGCTTGAGGGCCTGGAACATGGGCATGGCGGAGCGCACGCCGTAGGTGCGGGCCACATAGCAGGCCGTTGCCACAACGCCCCGCTTGCCGCCGCCGATGATCACCGGCTTGTCGGCAAGGCTCGGATCGTCCCTCTTTTCCACAGCCGCGAAGAAGGCGTCGCAGTCCACATGGGCGATGGACAGCCCGTCGCGCTCCTTGTGCCGCAACAGGCGAGGGGACCCGCAGGCCGCGCACCTGTCCACCCCGGGCTTGGCAGCCGGGGTCAGGCAATCGCGGCAGAAGGGCGCTTCGCTCATGGGGGCTTCTGGCTATTCGAACTCGGACGGAGAGAGCGTCCAGCGTGCCTGCATGATATGCTCCGGCTTGGTGTTCATTTCCTTGGCAAGCGCAATCAGAAGCGGCTCATCCGAGGCGACGTAGTCCAGAATGGCTGCGAAGAAGCCGGGGGATGAGGCGGCTGAGCGGATGCTGTCGGGGCCGAGGCCTGAGACCGCCAGGAAGCGGCCGAGACGCTCCTCATCGCTCGTGATGAATGAAAAGGCCCCGACTGCGACATCTTCGGCCTCCTCGCGGGTAACTCTTTTTAAGGGAGTGTTCATGCTGTCGATTTGCATTTCATCAATAGGTTGGGATCTAACTATATCATCAGATGAATATTTGGGCCGGTGAAGTGCGTTTTTGGGCCCCAGGATAGCGGCAATGAAGAAGACGGTGCTCATCGTTGAGGACAACGAACTCAACATGAAGCTCTTCAACGACCTCCTCGAGGCGCATGGCTATGCGACCCTGAAGACCAGCCATGGCATCGAGGCCATGGAACTGGCCCGGGCCCATAAGCCCGACCTGATCCTCATGGACATCCAGTTGCCGGAGGTCTCCGGCCTTGAGGTGACCCGCTGGCTCAAGGCCGACGAAGAGCTGAAATCCATTCCCGTGATCGCCATTACGGCCTTTGCCATGAAGGGCGACGAGGAGAGGATCCGGGAGGGGGGCTGCGAGGCATATATGTCCAAGCCCATTTCGGTTGCCAAGTTCATCGCGACCGTAAAGATCTATCTCGAGGCGGACAATTCATCCTCCTAGCTTAGCCGGAATATTTCCCTGCCTAAAGCCGAGGGTCAGGAGACCGATTCATCTCTTTGACAACACTTGGCTTTAACTTTTTTGGGAAAATGCCCCTTTTTGGCCACAAGGGCGCTTGCATCGCCCAATGTTTCCTATACGTTCAGCCTAAGTTTTCGCCGCGAGCGGAAGAAATGCCCTACGGATGCTCAGGTCCGCCGCATCTCCTGGGACTTCGTGGGCTCGGCCAGCTTGGGGCAGATCGTTGCCTCCTCAACACTGTTTCCAAGCTGGCCACCAAACTTCACTTTCCAAGCAGGGCGCCGCAAGGCGCCTTTTGTTTTGGCCGGTGCTATCCCCATGGCTCGGGAAGAACCTTTCCCACTTCCTAACAAATCAGCTTTTTCCTATGTAAGCCAAGCTTGGCCATAAGGAAAAGATGCCCTTAGGGAAATTGGCTGCCTAGCAGGATCGAAGGTGCGGTTCCTGCTCTGCCCTGCTAGGTTGGGAGAACTTTTCCAACGGGGACAACGGATCATGGACCGACGCACACCATCGCAGCCTCCCAAGACAGCGTTGACCCGCTTTTCCGTGGCCCCCCTCTCCACCATGACCCGGCGGCTGGCGGATGTCGCCTCGGGCCGCGCACCGGCCGACCTGGTCATCACCGGGGCCCGAGTGCTCTCCACCTACAGCGAGCGGATCGCGCCCGAGCGGGAGGTCTGGATCGCGGGCGGGCGCATCGCGGCCGTCAAGCCTTCCGGCGCCTATCGCCAGGTCGGCGGAGCGCCAGGGCGCGTTTACGACGCGCAGGGCGGCATCATTGCGCCGGGCCTGGTCGATCCGCACATCCACATCGAGAGCAGCATGATCACGGCCTGCGCCTATGCGGAGGCGGCGCTGCTCAACGGAACCACCACGATCTTCTGCGACAGCCA
>JALYFY010000731.1 GCA_030777385.1 Pseudomonadota bacterium
CGCCTGCAGCCGTAATGCCCTCGCGCACGCGCTTGGCCAGCTCAAGGTGATGGCGATTGCAGGGGGACAGGTCGGAGCCGGTCTGCGCAATGCCGATGATCGGCTTTTTGCCCTGCAGCTCCTGACCCGTAAGGCCGAAATTCAGATACCGCTCAAGATAGAGCGCCGTCATGCCGGGATTGTCCGGATTGTCGAACCAGAGCCGCGAGCGCAGCTGATCGGGTGTGCGACGGTGAGGCCTATTAGCCATTCTTCATATCCTTTCAGGAATCCGTAGACGGGTTGCGGTCATTTGATCTGGAGCAGGAGCCAAGATCAACCATTCCCTGACGAAAGTTGCGGCCGCTCGGCAAAAACGATACATTGTTCTCATGGTCCGGCTGCGATAGCTTGAGCCTCAGATCGTTTCCCTCTTTCGTTGGCCCTGCTTATGTTTCGCTGCGCTTGCCTGCTGTCTCTTCTCCCGGTTCTTGTCACACCGGCCCTGGGCAACGATTGCCCCACGGCGCAAACCGCAAAGCTCGGATTCGTCCTGGAGCGGCAAGGAACCAGCGCTGAGGTTCGGGCTGCCGCGAATCACTTCGTTCACGTGGTGAACCTGTATCCGGGCGGGAAGAAGCAGGATGTTCTCTACTACCGGGGCCTTTTTCCTCTCAGCCGCTTCGATGACACCGCCCGGAGCATCAACATCCCGGTCTCCGACATCCGAACCATCTTTCCCCTGGAGCCAAAAGCCCGCCGGGCTTTGACCTATATGGCTGCTCAGCCTGACAAGGTGGGCTCTCTGATCTCGCTCGAGCTTACGGTCACAGGCCAGGAGCAGTTTCAGATGGGCCCCTGCTCCTATAATGTCTTGATCGTGCGCAACCGCTTTCTCAATGCAGACGGCAAGGTCACATCGGAACACACGGACCTCTACTCACCGGATCTGGGCTTCGTCCTGGCCAAGCGATACGACGAGAGGGGCGGCACGCAGACAACCGTGAAGTACCAGAGCATCAGGCCCCTGGGCCGTAACTCCCCTCTGTAAGGAAGCTATCTTTAGGCCATGGCTCCAGCCGTATCGTCGATCTGAGCTCTGACTGCTGGCTCAAGATCGAGGGCCTCGGCAAGCTGGTTGAGGAACTCCCGCTCCTGGATCGTGTCGGGATCGATGGCGATGCGGGCTGCCGAATAAACCTGCGCGGCCTTTTCCGGATCGGTGATCCCAGCCGCAAGCTCCTCCACATCGGCGGGAGACGCCATTTCCGTCTCAAGCCAGCGTGTCGCCTCCGGATCGATGCCGGCCTCGGTCAGCCCCTTCACGATCCGGGACCGCTCGGCATCGTCGATCTGTCCGTCGGAGGCGGCGGCCGCGACCATCGTGCGAAGGTAGAGGAGCGCATCGTCCTCGGTTTGCGAGACCGGGTGGAAGCGCGACGTTTCCGGCATGCTGAGAGCAGTCTGCGTAACAACGTCCTCGGATGATGCTGGGCTGATCGATGAAGCGCCTTGCAGTGCGCCGGCCGAACCCGCTCCAGCCGATGTCTTGGCCGCTTGCTGGTTCTGGAATGCCTTGTACGCCAAGCCGCCGATCACCGCGAGACCGCCCAGCTTGACCAGGCTGCCGGTGACCTTGCCTTTCTTGCGCCGTCCGAACAGAAGGCCTGCTAGGCCCAGGAGAGCAGTCTGAGTCACGCCTGGATGCTGGCTGGCAAAATCCTTGGCTTTCTGAAGGAGCTGATCCGGCGATTGGCCCGTGAACTGGCTCACGCCCTTCTCAACCTGCTGCCTCAATCCTCCTGTGCCGGCACCCGTGGTGTTCGGCTGGTCGGAACGGCCCATGGCTCCAACAAACGCATCCAGAAGCTTCCTGTAGTCGACCATGCGGGCCCTCCTTTTGATTTCAGGAAGGACAACGGAAGCGCCGCGGAATGGTTCAGGTTTGGAGCATCACACACCTTTGGCTTTGTATGCCGACCCTTAAGCCGGCCTCGGCACACTGCTTGCCCGCACTTTGAGAAGCTGGGAGACAATCACAGGGCTTGCAATTGCGAGGCCGATCAGGGTCGTCAGCGGATCGGGCGCAATGATCGGCAGGGACGCAATGCCGATGAGCCAGCGTTCCCAGGCCCGAAGCGTCGTCAGGGCGTAACCTGCGAATGCGGCCGACAGGAACATGATGCCCACGATGGCGCCCGTGACCACAAGGAAGAAGCTCGGCCACGTGAACTCAGGGGTCACCAAAAGCATAGCCGGACCATAGACGAACACGAAGGGCACCAGCGCCTTGCCGAGCCCAAGGCGGAAGGCCGTGTTGCCCGTCTTGAACGGATCGGCTCCCGCCATGCTGGCGCCTGCATAGGCCGCCAGTGCGACCGGCGGCGTGATGTCGGCGAGCACCCCATAGTAGAAGACGAAGAAGTGCGCGACGAGCGGCTGAACACCGAGGAGCCCGAGCGCAGGCGCTGCGACCGTGACCATGATGATGTAGTTTGCCGTCGTCGGCACGCCGCATCCCAGAAG
>JALYFY010000732.1 GCA_030777385.1 Pseudomonadota bacterium
GCCCTTGCGCCCTATTCCGGCCAGGGCGAGGACCGTCTGCATCTGAAGGGTCCCGAACTCCGTTTGTCGCCCCGGATGGCGCTGGCGCTGGCCATGGCGCTTCAGGAGCTTGCGACGAATGCGGTGAAATACGGCGCCTTGTCCAACTCCCAGGGGGAAGTCGAGATCGCATGGGAGGTGGAGCAGGCTGGCTCTTCAAGCCGCCTTCATCTGCGGTGGGAAGAGAGCGGTGGGCCGCTCGTCCACGCGCCTGTCCGCAAGGGCTTCGGCTCCCGGCTGATCGAGCGGAGCCTGGCGCACGATCTCAATGGCACGGCCCAGATCGAATTTCGCCCCAAGGGCGTCGTCTGCACCGTGGATGCGCCGCTTTCATAAACCTCAGCCGCGCCGGCCGAGCACCAGGTAGGCCGCTGCGGTCCAGGAGAACGTATCCCCCCCTAGTCCCTCGCCCGTGGTCGGGTCGAAATATTCGCAGAAACCGGCCTTCTCGATGGCCTGAACTGTCGTTCCCTCGATCCTACGAGCAAGGTCCTGTGCGTCGTTCATGCGAAGCCCATCGGCGATGAGCCAATTGACCACGGCCCATACGGGTCCGCGCCAGTAGCGCTTGGGCTCGAAGGCCGGAGAGAACGGGGCTGTGGAAGGCACGCCCACGATAAGGCCGTCGAGCCAACGCCCGATCTCTGCCCGGACCGCCGCCTGCTGTGTATCGGCAAGCCTCAGCGCGACCAGGGGAACGAAGCAGGCTTGCGTCGGTGCTTCGATGTCACGGCCCGAGACGAGGTCGAGCGAGGCAAAGCGCGACAGGTCCTGCCGCCAGCGGCGGGACAGGCCGTCAAGCAGCCCCTGATGCATGCGCGACAGCTCGAGCTTTTCCTCCTCGGTGCCCAGACTCTCGGCCAGATGCATGAGGTCGGCCGTTGCCCGCGCGAGGATCGCGGTCATCTGCACATCGGCCACCTTGAAGGGCGCCGTTTCCCACTGGCGCTGCGGGTCCCAATCGCAGCCGCGGTACGTATCGACCAGGTGAATGAAGCGCTGGTAATCCTCGTCGCGCGGACGCATGGAGGCATCCACATGGCCTGTGTCCTTGCGGCGGATTGCGGTCTTCGTGGTCGTGGGCACGCGGGCCAGGGCCTCGTCCCAGGCGGGCGAGTTGTCGCTGCCGCTTTCCCATGGGTGCAGGATCGAGACAAGGCCGAGCCCGTCCGGATCGCGCGCCCGAAGCCACCAGCGGTGGGAGCGCAGGGCGGCTTGGAACAGAGCCTTCGTGCGCGCCTCGGCATCGGCCACGCCTTCCGCCAGAGCGGCCTCATGAACATGGCGCAGGGCCATGCCGAACACCGGCGGCTGGGTGATGCCGGAAGTAGGGATCCGATGCTGCGTTCCCCACACGTCCGGACCGGGGAAGTAGGTATCGCTTGGGGCATGGAACACGATGTGCGGGATCATGCCGTCGTCCCACTGGCCTTCGATCAGGCGCTCGAGCTCGCGATAGGCCCGGTCCACATCGTAGGTGGCAAAACCCATGGCCACGAAGGCGGAGTCCCAGTTCCATTGAAACGGGTAGAGCCGGTCCGTCGGAACCGTGTAGCCGCCGCGATCGTTGCGCGCGAGAATGGCGTGTGCGGCCTCTTCCATGCGGAGCTTGGTCATCTCAAACATCCTTCAAATCAGACTCGGGCGATCGCGCGTCCGGTGGTGCTGTCGATCCATGTCAGGCGCGCAGGATCGACGGTGAGGCCGACGCGCTCCCCGGCAGAGACCTTTGCGGTTGGTGGCGCGACAATGCGGGCAGGCTGCCCGTCGATGGATCCTGTGAGGAGCAGGTGGGAGCCCATCGGCTCCACCACGCGGATATCGAACGGAAGGCCCGCGCCATTGGGGCTCAAGGCCGCATCCTCGCCGCGCAGTCCAAGCTCCATGCTCTCGGCCGTCGCAGGGCAAGGCAGGGCGGCCTCGCCGATTCGAGCCGTGCCCCCGCTGCATTGCACCTTGATGAAGTTCATGGGCGGCGAGCCTATGAACCCGCCGACGAAACGCGTCGCCGGTGTCGCGTAGATATCGAGCGGGGAGCCGATCTGGTCGATCTTGCCGCCATACATCACCGCGATGCGGTCGGCGAGGCCCATGGCTTCAGTCTGATCGTGCGTCACGTAGATCGTGGTGGTACCGGCCTCGCGCAGAACTGCCTTCAGCTCGGTACGCATTTCGAGGCGCAGGAGCGCGTCGAGATTCGACAGCGGCTCGTCCATGAGCAGCACAGCGGGCTCGACTGCCAGTGCTCGGGCAACCGCCACTCGCTGGCGCTGGCCGCCTGAGAGCTTGGCCGGATAGCGGTCGAGATAGCCTTCGATGTGGAGCAGAGCTGCCGCGCGTTCCACCTTGCGCTTGACGTCTCCTTGCGAGGCCTTCTGCATCCGCAACCCGAAAGCCACGTTCTCGAACACGGTCATGTGCGGGAAGACCGCATAGTTCTGGAACACCATCGCCAGCCCGCGCTTGCGAGGCGGGAGGGTGCTCACGTCGCGCCCGCCGATGACCACGCGACCGGACGTCTGCGTTTCGAGCCCGGCGATGATGCGCAGCAACGTGGTCTTGCCGCAGCCCGAGGGACCCAGCAGGGCCACGAACTCGCCGTCGTGAACGTTGAGCGAGATTTCCTGCAACGCGCGGAAGGAGCCGAATTCCTTGACGACGCGGTCGATGACGATGTCAGCCATGAGGTGGTCCGTTACTTGCTGGCGATGCCCCACACCGCGAACAGGTATTTCCTGACGGCGAAGATGAAGAGCACGGAAGGGATGATAAGGATGAAGCCGCCCGCAAAGCGGTAGTGGAGCGGGCTCTCGGCGAGGATCCGGAGCAGGTAGGCGGTGAGCGTCCGCTCGCGCACGGTGAGGATCGACGCGGCGAAAACCTCGTTCCAGGAGATCACGAAGGCAAAGATCGCCGTTGCGGCAAGGCCTGGCAGCGCCAGCGGCAGAATCACCTTCATGAAGGCCTGAAACCGCGTGCAGCCGAAGACCCAGGCGGCCTCCTCATATTCACGCGGAATGCCCATGAACAGGCTTTGCGTCACAAGGGCCGCAAAGGGCAGCGCCAGCACCGTGTGGATCAGCGAGACCCCGAACGGCGTATCGTACAGGCCGAGCCTGATGAACGAGACTGTGAGCGGCAGCGCCAGGATGGCGAGCGGAAACGCGCGGGTGAGGAGAACGAGCAGACGATAGGCGTTCTGCCCGCGGAAGCTGTAGCGCGCCAGCGCATAGCCTGCCGGCGCGCCGAGCGCGACGGAGAACACCACAGTCAGTCCGGCAGCGATAAGCGAGTTGATGAGGGCGTTGAACACGCCCTCGATGGCAAGGAACTGCGTCATTGCCGCAAACGAGAGGTCCGCGGGCCAAATGGTCTTCGGCCAGCGGAAGACGCCGAGCCTGCCGCCGAAGGCGCCGAGCGCGACGAAGTAGATGGGCACCAGAACCCAGGCGAGAAGAACCGCAAGGCCTGTCCAGAGCAGCAGGCGCCGCGCGGAGGGAAGGGCCATGCTCCGGCTCCGTGCTGTTTGAGGAAGTTCGGCAGCTTGAATCGTCATGGGAGCTGCTCCGGGCGCGTTCTCAGCACGCGCAGGTAAACGGCCGTTGCCACAAGCGAGATCGCCATGATGAGTACCGCATAGGCGGCAGCGACACCATAGTTCTGGTTGTCGTTCTGCCAGACATAAGCCTCACCGGCCAGAACGGGGAAGTTGCGCCCGCCCAGGGCATAGACGACGGCAAAGACCTCGAAGGCCAGCACCGTGCGCAGGATGAGCGCCGATTGCAGGCTGGGCTTGAGAAGCGGCAGGGTGATTTTTCGAAAACGCGTCCAAGGCCTCGCTCCGAAGATTTCTGCGGCCTCGGAGAACTCTTTGGGGATGAGCTGAAGTCCTGCAATCAGGATCACCAGCACGATAGCCGTGGCGCGCCAGATTTCAGCGAGAACGATGGCGAAGAACAGGGCCCACGGGGTCTCCTGAGACAGCCAGCCGACTGGCCCTTCGATGAGCCCGAGCGCATAGAGAGCGGAGTTCAGATAGCCCGTATTCTGAAGCAGGGCGAGCCAGGCAAGACCTGCTGCAAGGTCCGAGATGCCGAGCGGGATGGTGAGCACCCACAGGACAAGATCACGTCCCTTGTCGAGCTTCGTCACCATGGTGGCCATGCCGAGCGCCAGCACCACCTGGAGAGGCACGACGACGAGGGTGAGCAGGAAGGTGTTCTTGACGGCAAGCGAGAAATTGAGGTCGCCTGCCATGCGCTGGTAGTTCTCCAACGACAGGCCGTCACCTGCGAAGAACGACAGCCAGATCGTCTGCACGAGCGGCACGAGAAAGAACGCGCCGAGAAAGACGACGGACGGCGCGATCAGCGCATAGGGAATCCAGGAGGTGCGTGCAGGCATGACAGCCGCTCCGATCATCAGGAGGGCTCGGCGGACATTTGCCCGCCGAGCCTTGGTCTCAGCTTATTGGACGGAACAGGCGCCTTGGCTCGGCTTGTCCGGAGCCCAGCACGGCGCGCCGGTGTCCTTCATGAGCGCATCGAGAACTTTCGCTTGAGCCTCGAGCACGTCCTTGACCGGCTCGTTGCGCAGCACGATGCGCTGGAAGGAGTCCGAATAGACCTTGTTGAACTCGCCGCCCTTGGCGCCGAGCCCCACGGGCAGGAGGGAGACGAGCGCATCCTTCGCGTTCTGCGTGGCAGCCACCGCTCCGGCGAGCAGCTTGATGCCGGGCGCGAGGTTCGGCGGCAGCTCCGCCTTGACGACCGGGAAGAAGCCGACCTCGGCTGCCGTCGCCAGCTGCGTCTCGGGCTTGGTCATGTGCTCGATCACCGCCACGGCGCCTGCGCGGTTCGGCGCATCCTTGGGAATGGCAAGACCTGCGATCACCGGCATGTAGCCCCGTCCCTTCGGGCCGGCAGGCGCCGGGAAGGCCACGAACTGGTCAGGCTGCAAGGTGAGCGCTTCCTTCACGCGGGCGATGTGATCCCATGCGACCCACACTTCACCGGCCAGCAGAGGCTCCTGCATGAAGTTGTAGTTGGTGGAGTTGGGGCTCGACACGGCCCACAGCTCCTTCAGCGCGTTCCAGCCGGCCTCGGCGTCAGCGGATTTGAAGGTGGTGACCACGCCGCCCGTGAAGGACGGGTAGAAATAGCCCTGGAAGAAACGCGGCATGAGGCCTGTAGGACCGGCCGGGAAGCCGAGCCGGCGCTGACCGGTCTTATCGACGATGTTCTTGCCCCATTGCTGCAGCTGCGCATAGGTGAGGCTGTTCACGTCGGCGCCCGCTGGCAGGTATTGCAGCGCCTGCTTGTTGGCGACCATCACATAGGTCGCCTGCATCCATGGGATGTATTGCTGCTGGCCCGTACCGAGCTTGCCGAGCTCCATCAGATTTGCCGGAATGCCGCGATCGTTGAGCTTTGCGGCGATATCATCCACAGGTTGGAGGTCAGCCGGAACATGCGGCTGAAGCTCGCCGTGGAGTGCGCCGACGACGCTCGCCGTGCGCTTGCCGGCCTGCGTCTCAGCCTTCATGCGAACCGCGAAGGCAGGTGGCTCGTCCACCACATAGGTGGTCTTGCCCGACAAGCCTTTCAGCAGCACGTCGCGCACCTTGCTTGCCTCCTCGATGGGACGAAGCTGCGTTGAGTAGAAGATCGTTTCCTGCGCCTGAGCGACGGTGAGCCCTCCGAACAGGGCTGCCGCGGCGGCAATGGCGCGAAGCGATACCGGATGCGTCATGTCCTTCCTCCATCGGTCCCCTTTTGGTGCCTCTCGATCCGGGGCCGGAAGATCGAGGGCATGGGGCTCAGTTCGCCGGTCCGTGGGTCATCCTTGGAACCTGCCGAACCGGCAGAATGGTCTGCAGCTCGCAGGCCTGCTGTCCGCCCAAGCGAGCAATGAGTTTTTCCGCCAACTGGCGGCCGATATCAGGAGCTGCAATCTCCATGGTCGAGAGCGGTGGATCCGTGAAGGCGGCCGACGGCAGATTATCGTGCCCGATCACGGCTATATCGCGTCCGGCCGCGAAGCCGCGCTCCTTGAGAGCACTCAGCGCTCCGATCGCCATGCTGTCCGTCGCGCACAGGAGAGCGGTGGGAGGTGCGTTCTGCTGCAGGAGCCATTGTGCAGCCTCATAGCCGCCTGACTCGTTCGGTTGTGCAGCGGTTTCGAGCCGATCCGAGAGGCCTGCTTCCTCGAGCGCCCGGAGCCAGCCCTTGCGGCGCAGATGCGCAAAGGTCAGATCCTGGGGAGCGGCGATGTGGGCGATGCGCCTGTGTCCGAGGGAGGCGAGAAGATGCGTGGCCTCGTGAAATCCCGCCTCGCCATCGCCATCGATAAAGGCGTGGTCTTCCGGGTGCCCGGTCCGGCCATGGGTCACGAAGGGGATGCCGCGCTCCTTCAGGAAGGTGACGCGCTCATCCTCAAGCCGGGTGCGCACCACGATGACCGCATCGGCCCGCCTGCCGTCCATAAGCCGTCGGTAGGTCTCCATCTCTGCCGTGCGTCCGGTCGTCGGAAGCAGCATCAGATCGAGGCCCTCCTCGGCAAGTCTCTGGCTGCAGGCCGCCAGCATGTTCAGGAAGAGAGGCGGCCCGAACCGCCCCGGCTCCAGGGGCAGGGTGACGGCAACGGACTCGGCCTTGCGCCGGCGCAGGCTGCGCGCGGCCGGATTCGGCCGGTAGTTCATGGCACGTGCGGCTGCCTGAACGCGCTCCCGGGTAGCCGGCGCCACGTCGGAATAACCATCAAGCGCCCGCGACACCGTCGTGATCGACAGGCCAAGTGATTGCGCGAGCTGCTTCAGATTCGACACGGTATGCGGAATTCCCTCTGCCTCTACATAGGATTCCAAAACGTTTTGGAAAGTCAATAATCCCAGGCTAGGCACTTGGTCTAGGCTCACGAGCGGGTAGCGCCTCCTATGACTGCTCTTGAGCCAGGGCTAACCTGCCATCGGCGCCTCCAGTCGGCGCGAGGCTCCAAGGGCTGGGCGGGAGAGTGGGGGCAGTCAGCTTCACGCCGAAAACATCGCCAAGCCTTGAAGGCGTCAGCACCGCCTCAGGTTCTCCTCGCGCGACGAGACGACCCCCATGCATGAGGAGCAGCGTGTCGCTGAAGCCCGCTGCAAGCTGCAGGTCATGGAGCACGGCCACGACCGCAAGACCGTCGCGAGCCAAGCTCTTGGCTGTATGCAGAAGAGCGAGCTGATGCTTCAGATCGAGACTTGCGATGGGCTCGTCGAGAAACAACACTTGCCGGGTCTCGACCGTGCGACCTGCCTGCAACTGGGCGAGAACCCGGGCGAAATGTACCCGCTGCCGCTCGCCGCCCGAGAGAGTCTGGTAATTTCGCTGGGCGAGGTGCGCCACATCTGCCCCTTCAAGGGCATCGAGCACAAGGCGCTGCCGGTCGCCACGGGACAATCCACGGCCGATCCCCTTAACCCCAAGGGAGGCGACCTCAAAGACCGTGAAGGGAAAGTTGAGATCGGAGGCCTGCGGCATCACGGCCCGGCTGTGAGCAAGCCGCCATGCCGGGATGGAGCGCAGCGGGCGTCCGCCGAGCAGAACCTCGCCCGCTGCCGGTTGAAGTTCGCCGCACAGGAGGCGCAGGAGCGTCGATTTGCCGGCTCCGTTGGGGCCTACCACCACGGTGAATGAGCCGCTTGCGATGGCAAGATCGACGTCTTCGACCAGAGTCTTCCGACCACTGCGATAGGCTATACCTTTTGCTTCCAGGAGGAGGTTCACAGGGTCAGGCCTCCTGGACGGCGCAGCAGAAGCCACAGGAAGAACGGCGCGCCGATGGCGGCCGTCAGAATGCCGATGGGCAGTTCTGCGGGCGCCGCAATGATGCGCGCCACCGTGTCGGCTGCGACGAGGAGGCCTGCGCCCAACAGCGCGGATGCCGGGAGCAGCATCCGGTGATCGGCTCCCCCAACGAGACGCAGCACATGCGGCACGACGATCCCGACGAAACCGATCATGCCTGCACAAGCGACCGAAGCGCCGACCGCGACGGCCACCAGCAGGATTGCCAGCACCTTGACCCGCTGCACCGACACGCCGAGGTGAAAGGCTTCCGCCTCTCCAAGGGACAACGCATTCAGGCCGCGGGCCAGAAAGGGCATTGCCGCAAGGGTGGGCAGGATCAGCGGCGTTACGGCTGCCACCTTGGTCCACGTCGCACCGCTGAGGGAGCCGAGAGACCAGAATGACAGATCGCGCAATTGCCTGTCGTCGCTGAGATAGGCGAACAGGCCCATGACGGCGCCTGACAGGGCCCCGAAGGCTACGCCGGCGAGCAGCATGGTGGCAATCGACGTACGCCCGCTGCGGGTGGCAATCGCGTACAGAGCCAGGGTCGTCAGCAGGCCGCCGGCGAAGGCCCCGATGGGCAGAGCGCTGAACGGCAGGGGACCGATCAGAGGCACCAGAAGCCTATCGCCAAGAGTGATCGTCGCAGCCGCAGCCAGGGCTGCTCCGGCCGAGACGCCGACGAGACCGGGATCCGCAAGCGGATTGCGGAACAGCCCCTGCATCAGAGCGCCCGAGGAGGCGAGCGCCGCACCGATGAGAAGGCCGAGCAGCAGGCGCGGCAGGCGCACCTGCAGGACGATCAGCGCATCGCCTCCTGTGAGGACGTGTCCGGCAAGCGCATCCCCCATGATCGACATCACGCGAGAGACCGGAACGCCTGTCGCGCCAAGACCAAGGGCCACGAGACTGATCACGACGAGCAAAACCCCAAGACATGCCAGGAGAACCGCCTTGCGGTCGCGCACCGTGGGGCGGATGAGAGCCCGGTTCAGCACGAGCGCGCTCATGGCGTTGCAGCGCTCACCTGGTCAGGGTGGAGCGCCACCATCAGGTCACGCGCAGCAGCCGGTGTTCTAGGACCAAAGCCGAGAAGGTAGAGGGAGTTCATGACGACGAGGCGCCGGCCTGCGGCAGCCGGCGTTGCGGCGAACGCCGGAAACGCGAAGGGGTCTGCCGCGGCGCCTCCGGGGCCATGATCCATCATGACGATGGCTTCAGGGGCCGCTGCGATCAGTCCCTCGTCCGACAGCGGCTTCCATCCGTTCAGCGACGCAGCCGCATTGGCGGCGCCGGCCAATGCCAGCATGGCATCGGCCGTCGTTCCCTGGCCGCCCACGAGCGGTCGTCCATTCTGCAGCGATAGGACGAACAGCGCCCGCGTGGGCCGCGTCACCCGCGCTTTCGCAGCAGACACCCGCGCGAAGCCCCGGTTGATCTCTCCGACGAGAGCGGCTCCTTGCCCGGATGCACCCACTGCCTGCGCGATGGCTTCGACCCGCCTCACGATCCCGGCGGAGCTTGGCTCATCCGGGACGCGCGCAATCGACACACCGGCCTGCTCGATGAGACGCAGGGCATCGGGCGGACCTGCTCCTTCGGCTGCAATGACGAGAGTGGGATCAAGCGACAGAATGCCTTCCGCTCCAAGTCCGCGCACATAGCCGACATTGGCCTTCGTCTTGAGAGCTTCGTCGGGATAAAGGCTCGTTGAATCGACGCCTACGATCTCATCCGCGCAGCCGAGGCGGTACAGGATCTCGGTGACGGCTCCACCGATGCTGACGATCCGGCGCGCGGTATTCGCGCGCAAAGGCGGGGCGCAGAGCAGGAACGGTGGTGCAAGAAGCATCGCACGGCGTGACAGCAGGGGCATGGCAGCAACCTTCTATTTGGTGAGAATCAGCTTGCCGTTCGCCGTGACCCGCAGGCGGTAGCGCTCGCCTCTGTGCAGCAGCACGACCTCACGTCCGGCGCCGATCAGGCTTGCCACATCGATCTCTTTCTCAGGGGAGGTCCTGTCGGTCTGAGGTTCTGGTTGCGAGGACGCGTTGTTCACGGCTGTCTCCAGTTTTTACTTCTTCTAAATTAGCTTACATCTCATATGACTATGTATTCGCAGTTTAGAATGATGTAAAACTGCAAGCTTCAAAGTCGATGTTGACGCAGTTACTTGATTTGGATATCGGATGTAAACCCTCCTCCGCCGGAAGAGGGACAGATAGCCAGCCAGCGTGAACTTGTTTTCTGCGCAAGCCAGCCAGTCATCAAGAACAACATCATGAAAGACTGGGACCGTCAGGATGATTACCTTCCTGCGCGAAGGACTTCGCGCGTCTGCCTCACCCCTCGCCCTTCTCGTTCTCGCACCCCTGACAGGCCTGCCTCTCGCCTCGGCCGCTCAGGCGCAGAGCACCCCTGCCGCACAGCCTGTGTCAGATGCAAGTGAGGTGCTTGAGCTCGACACCATCACGGTAACCTCGGGCAAAACCGAGGATAAGGTGATCAACGACTTGGCAGGATCGAGCGTGGTCACGCGCAGGCAGATCGACATGCTTCAGTCCTCCCGCGTCTCCGACGTTCTCCAGGGTGTCCCCGGCGTGGCGGTGCAGGAAACGGGCAGCGATCCCGGACAGGCGGTCAATATCCGCGGCCTTCAGGATTTCGGCCGGGTGAACGTGCTCGTGGACGGAGCCCGGCAGGACTACCAGGTGAGCGGCCACGGCGCGAACGGCACCTTCTATCTCGATCCTGAATTGATCGGGCAGGTGGATGTAGTGCGCGGTCCGGTCTCCACGGTCTATGGCTCAGGCGCCATCGGCGGCGTCGTGTCCTTCAGGACGCGAACCATTGACGACATTCTGAACCCGGATGAGAAATACGGAGTCGTCCAGCGGCTTGGGCTCGGCACGAACGGTGCGGGCGTCGTGACGAACAGCATGGCAGGCGCCCGTATCGGCAACGTCGCGGACGTGTTCGGCCAGTTCGTTTACCGCAACACCAACAATTATTTTGACGGCGACAGCAACAAGATCTTGGATTCCGACTCCGAGCTCACATCCGGCCTGTTCAAGTTCAACCTCTATCCGGTTGCAGGCCATGTCCTGAGCGCGTCTGCCCTGCTGCAGAACTACAGCTTCACCAACAACGGCGACACCGGCACCGGTACCCGGTTCAACAACGACGTCACAGCTAACACCTACACGCTGGGCTATCGCTTCAACCAGCCCGACAATCCATGGCTCGATTTGAACGTGAAGGCCTACTACACCAGCACCGAGAATCAGAAGCGCGTCGTAAGCCCAAGCAGAACCTATGGCTCGCTCGGAGTGAGGCCTGGTGCACGTCTCGACTACAGCATGGAAACCACAGGGTTCGACATCAGCAACACGTCGCGATTCGAGACCTTCGGGCTCGGTCATGCGCTGACCGTCGGCATCGACGGTGCTCGCGACCAGGGCGAAACCAACGACCGCGCTGGCGGCTACGGATCGGCGTTCACGCCTTCCGGCGAACGCACCCTGTTCGGCGGCTTCATTCAGGATGAAATCCGCTTCACGCCGTGGCTGCGCGCCATCGGGGCTCTGCGCTTCGACAGCTATGAGCTGGATGGCGGCGGCATCAGCGCCGATGGATCGCGCGTGTCGCCGAAGCTCACAGTCGGCGTCGAACCCATCAAGGGCATCGAGTTCTACGGCACCTATGCGGAGGGCTACCGTGCGCCCTCGATCACCGAAACCCTGATCCAGGGCTCGCATCCATTCCCGATCTTCAACATCCTGCCGAACCCCTCGCTGCGCCCCGAAGTGGCGCATAACCTGGAAGGCGGAGTCAACATCCAGTATGATGACGTTTTGCGGGACGGCGATAGCTTCCGAGCCAAGGCATCGGTGTTCCACAACGAAATCGACGACTTCATCGACTCCGTTGCGGTGGGACCCCGCTACAATGTGCCGGTCGTTCCTGGCATGCCGGCCAGCGCCTGCGCTTTTGCTCCGAATCTATGCCTGATCGGTGTTCAGGATCAGCAGTACCAGAACATCGCCAGCGCGCGGTTGCAGGGGGCCGAGCTTGAGGCTGCCTACGATTGGGGTGGAGGGTTCGTGACTGTTGCCGGCACGATCATCGACGGCAAGAACGAGATCACGGGCGATCCGCTGAACTCCGTTATCCCGAACCGCCTCAGCACCACGTTTGGCCTCAGGCTGTTCGACGACAAGCTCACGGTCGGAACGCGCCTGACCTTCGTCGACGACAGCAGGAAGAACGTCACCAGCCCGACAGCAGGGTACGGCCTCGTCGATGTGTTCGCCTCCTATCGCTATGATGAGAACATCAGCGGCGATCTCAGTGTCCAGAACCTGTTCGACCGGCAGTACACGCAGTACCTGAACAGCGAAGCGAGCCCCGGCCTCACGGCCAAGTTCGGCCTGACGGTGAAGTTCGCCAGCCGCTAATTGCAATCTGATCAAGGAGTTCATTTTCGATGTTCATTGCCATGAACCGATTCAAGGTCTTGAAGGACGCGACACATGAGTTCGAGCAGCGCTGGCTCACGCGCGAGAGCTATCTGCACGAACTCGACGGCTTCATCGAGTTCCACATGCTGCGCGGGCCGGAGCGCGAGGACCACGTGCTCTATTCCTCGCATACGGTCTGGGCCTCAAAGGCCCAGTTCGAGGCCTGGACCCGCTCGGAGCAGTTTCGCACCTCGCACACCCGGGCCAGCACCGACTCCAACAAGCCGCTGACCCTGGGCCACCCGGAGTTCGAAGGCTTCGAGGTCATCCAAACCATCGGCCGCGTGCCCAAGGCGGCGGAGTGAGCATGGGCGAGGCAGTGGAAAGCTTGATCCGACAGGATCTTGCGGCAAAGCCGGACGGTGTTCTCGAAGCCATTGCGGAGGCGCGCGGCGTTCCCATGCAAGCTGTGCTTGACTGCTTGGGACCAGAGACTGCCGCGCGCGTTGACGGCAACCTGTTCGAGGAGATCTGGCACAATCTCACGCAATGGGGCGAGATCACCTTCGTGGTGCATACCCGCGACGGGGTTTTCGAGTGCAAGGGTAGCGTGCCGCCAGGAACGGTAGGGCGTGGGTATTTCAACATCCACGGCAACAGTCCCATCGGCGGCCACTTGAGGATGGATCGCTGCCGGTCCATCTACTTCATCGACCGGCCGTTCTTCGGCAAGCGCTCCTGTTCCGTGCAGTTCGTCAACGAGGAGGGTGGCGTGATGCTCAAGGTCTTTGTTGGACGTAACGAGCACCGGAGCCTCAAGGCGGACCAGGTCGCCCGGTTCGAGGCCCTTCGCGAGAAGCGCCGGGCCGCGTAGCCCGCTAAGGAGCAGAGGAGGCGATATGGCAAAAGATCCAATCCTGCCCGTCGATGACGCGGCCCGCGGGCTGGCGAAAAAGCTCATGCGCACAGCGCGTTCCGGCGCGCTTGCCACCAACGAGCCTGAGAGCGGCACACCGTTTGCAAGTCTCGTCGCAGTCGGTTCGGATCTCGACGGGTCGCCCATCATTCTGACGTCGCAGCTCTCAATGCATACCCGGCTGATGGAGGCCGATCCGCGCTGCTCCCTGCTCCTGTCCGCCATCGGCAAAGGCGATCCCCTCGCCCATCCGCGCCTGACCCTGCTGGCGCGGGCGGAGCGGATCGAGCGCGGCTCTGAGCAGGACCAGAAGATCCGCCGCCGTTACCTGCTGCAGCATCCCAAAGCCGCGCTCTACGTGGACTTTCCCGATTTCGCTTTTTGGCGCCTCGATGTCGGCTCGGGCAGCCTCAACGGCGGCTTCGGACGCGCCTACCGGATGACCGCAGAGGATCTGCTCACCGATCTCTCCGGCTTCTTCGATTTCTACGATTTCGAAGCCGAGGCCATCGAGCATATGAACACCGACCATGCCGATGCGGTCGCGCTCTATGCCACAAGGCTTTGCGGCGGGCGCGAGGGTGCATGGCAGCTGATCGGGATCGATCCGGACGGAATCCAGATGGCGCTCGGGGACGAGATCCTGCGCTTAGCCTTTCCAAAGACGCTGTCTGGTCCGCATGAGGTGCGCCCGATGCTCATTACGCTGGCGAACGAGGCCCGAAGCCTGGAAGCGTGACGCTGCCGTCACTCGGGAACGCCCGCAATCTGAAGCGCGTCGAGATAACGCTGCGCAAAAGCCTGGTCGCGCCAGGGATTGATCTGCCGCTGCAGGCTCAAGGTATAGGTGGGAAAGGCCTCCATCAGGCGGTTGGCTGCCTTTCGGGCCTCGTCCAGGCGACTGAGCCCCACCAATGCCCCGATGACGACCCGGTAGGAGGAGCCATAATTGGGCATCTCGCGCAAGGCATCCTCACCCCACTTCAAAGCCTCCTCGTAGCGCTCGAGCATGAGGTAGCACATGCCGATCCCTGAGAGCGCGATGCCCTTCTCGGGATCCACGGGGCTCAGGCGCATCGCCTTGTGGAAATGGTCGATGCCCACGAGGGGCCGGCTTGCATGGGTGTTGACCCACCCGCTGCTGGTGTAGCTCTGGGCCGAGTTCGGATTGAGGTAAAGGGAGCGCTCGATGGCGCTCAGGGCCGCCTCGTATTCCTTTGCGCTATAGGCAAGAACTTGGGCTGCAAACCGCAGGCTCGTCGGATCGTCGCGCGCTTCCGCCATCACCTCGCGGGCCATGCGGATCGCCACGCGAATATCGTCCGGTTCATGCCAGCATTGGCTCACCGAAATGCTGCGGATATAGGCGCCGAGCGCTTTAGCCAGGGTGAAGCCGGGATCGATGCTCAAGGCTTCGTTCGTCAGCTTGCGCACATCGGCAAAGCCCTCCTGGGTCATCTTGTAGAAGCAGGGCAGGGCGCGAAGGTACAGGTCGTAGGCGCTGACATAATCGGTCGGCTTGTTATGAGCTTGCCGGATTTCCTCCAGCCGGATGCTAGGCTCGACCGCGCCGACGACGCTTTCGGTTATGCGGTCCTGCAAATCGAAGATGTCGTTCATGTCTCCATCGAATCGATCGGCCCAGACATGGTGCCCGGTGATCGCATCGATCAGCTGGCCGACGATGCGAACCCGCGTGCCCGCCTTCCGGATGCTGCCTTCCAGGACATATTGAACACCCAATTCGCGGGAGACCTGGCGCACGTCGACGGCCCGGCCTTTGTAGGTGAAGGAGGAGTTTCGGGCGATGACGAAGAATGACTTCACCCGGCTCAGGCCCGTGATGATGTCTTCCACCAATCCGTCGGCAAAGTATTCCTGCTGCGGATCGCCGCTCAGGTTCGTGAAGGGGAGGACCGCAATCGAGGGCTTGTCGGGAAGCGGCAGCGGCTTGGCGTAGTCCGGAAGCGAGGGTGCAAGGGAGCTCGTCTTGAGGGTGTAGGCCCTGACCGGCTCCTCCATGTTCTTCACCTTCTGCGGCCCGAGATCGGTGAAGGCGAAGGGCAGGAGCTTGCGCACGGAATGATAGGCTGCCTCCGACACGCAGATGCCGCCGGGATGGGCGAGCTCCTGCAGACGGGCCGCCACATTGACGCCGTCGCCGAGAAGATCGCCGCCGCGGACCATCACGTCGCCTACATGCACGCCGATGCGGAATTTCAAGCTTCGGCCCTCGGTCTCGATGCCAAGCCGTTCCTGTGTCTCCACGGCGCACTGAATGGCATCGACCGCGCTCGGAAATTCGGCCAAGACGCTGTCGCCTGCCGTGTTGGCGATCCGGCCGCCGTTCTCGCCGATGAGACCGTCCATGATCGCGCGGTGAGCCGTAAGGGCGCGCAGCGTTCCGATCTCGTCGGCCTCCATGAGCCGCGAGTAGCCTGCCACGTCCGCAGCAAAGAGTGCCGCCAGCCGCCGCTCGACCTTCTGCTTCTGGTGCGGGTTCATCGGATTCATGGGATCCTCAGGGCACCGCTTGAGGCCCCATTCTGCTGCCGATCGGGCAGGCCGTCCACCCTGCTGTGGCGTAAGGGAAACAGGAAGCGGCGGTGCAGGAGGGGTATCGGGTAAGGTTCTGGTCATCCAGGTGGGACTACAATGCACCTTGCCAGGATGCGCCTGTGACAGCATCAAAGGCTGGGGATCGCGCAACGGTGTTCACGTGCACGATCCGCCGATCCGAGGTCCTGAAGCTCACGATGCGATTTGCCCCTTATCCTGCCCGCGCCAGATCCTTCCTTGCCGCCATGGCCGGTGCGGGCACCAGCTTTTCGCGCAATGACGGCCTTGCCATGGCGAGCCATGTGGCCCTGTCGCTGGTGATCGCGCTGTTTCCCTTCCTGATTTGCGTTGCTGCACTCGCGGCTTTCCTCGGCGCCGGCCGCATCTCCACGCATATCGTTCATCTGCTCTTCGACTTCTGGCCCGAAGGGGTGGCAGGTCCCCTGGCCCGGGAAGCCGACAAGGTTCTCATTCCGCGCCGGAACGTCCTGACGATCAGCATCGTCCTGACCCTGCTCGTGGCTACGAACGGGGTCGAGAGCCTGCGGGTGGCCCTTTGCCGGGCCTATGGGGTCCAGCGGTTCCGGCCCTGGTGGCAGGCCAGGCTGATCGGGGTGGGCTTCATCCTGATCGGAGCAGCGGGCCTCGTCGCATCCTCGGTTCTGGTGGTGCTCTGGCCATCCATCTGGCGCATGGCCGTGTCCTACATGCCGGATCTCAAGTCCCTGCGCCCAACCTACGACGTGGTGCGCTACGCCTTGGCGTCCGTTGTGCTGGTGGCGGGGCTTACAGCCACTCATCTCTGGCTGCCCGATAGCCGCTCGCGCTTCAAGGATGTGGTACCCGGGATCGGGGCGACCCTGGTCCTGTGGCTGGCGGGCGCGACCCTCTATGGGGAGTTCCTGGCGAACGTCGCCCATGTGAAAGCCACCTATGCGGGCCTCGCGGGCATTCTCACCGCCCTCATCTTCCTGCAGATCTCAGCCGCCATCTTCATCTTCGGAGCCGAGGTGAACGCGGCGCTGCGCCGACGGAAATCAACGTCGGATGAGGCGCAGAACGAGGTATCCGCACCCCTCCTTGCGGAGCCGGTTTCCTTAACCCGGCCCTGATGAGTCGCCATTGGCCCTATCGAGGTCTCAGGCGCTTACGCCCTCGTCCTGTTTTTTCTCGCAATCCCGCTTCGGTGTCTGCTGGGGAGCTGGGCTGCTCTGGGCGAAGACGGTGGTGTCGGCGGGAGCCTCCGTCGCAAGAGACGGTAGGGCAAAGACTGTGAGGACAGCAAGGGAGAGGGCACGGAGCATGTCTGTCGTTCCTTGGTCGAAGCATGCCGATGCTAGTGCCGGACAGGTCCGGTGACCAGCCTGTTTAGGAGGCATCCTGTTTTTGTGAACGGAGCTCTTCTGGCCCCCTTGAAAACCGGAAAATCCGCTCCTAACATCAATATTGCCGAGGCCTTTCAAAGGCTTGGCACTACCGGCGCCGGCGGGTGTCCGGCGCTGTCATGTCCATGTTGCTCAATGGAGGATGTGGTTATGAGATCAGCTTTCGACTTCTCACCCCTGTACCGCTCGACGGTCGGCTATGACCGGCTGCTCGACATGCTCGACCAGTCAGCCCAGGTCGAGCCCATGACCAACTGGCCGCCTTACAACATCGAGAAGGCGGGCGAGGACCAGTACGTGATCACCATGGCTATCGCGGGCTTCTCGCCCGACGAGATCGAGCTCACCCAGAAGGAGAGCCAGCTCGTCGTCATAGGCCAGAAGAAGGGCTCGGAAGAGGGCAAGCAGTACCTGCATCGCGGTATCGCCACCCGCGCCTTCAAGCAGACCTTCAACCTCGCCGATCACGTGAAGGTCACGGGCGCGAGCCTCGAAAACGGCCTCCTGACGGTGGAGCTCAAGCGCGAGGTGCCCGAAGCCCTGAAGCCCCGCCGGATCGAGATCAATTCCGGCAATGGGGTGAAG
>JALYFY010000733.1 GCA_030777385.1 Pseudomonadota bacterium
TGGCCCGTTACCACCGCATGGCGCGTCGGCTCGCCCACGATCACGGCGGATGGTGCAGGAATCGATGACGCCATGGCTTGCACCATCGAAGGTGCACCGCGGCAGGCGATCTCCTCGTCATAGGACAAGGCGATGTGAACCGGCCGCTTCAGGGGCGCCCGGACCATCTCCGGCACAAGGGCAAGCACGAGCGCGTCGAAGCCCTTCATGTCCGTGGTGCCGCGGCCGTAAAGGCGGCCGTTGCGCTCCGTGAGCGTCCAGGGGTCGCTGGACCAGGCCTGCCCCTCGACCGGTACGACATCCGTGTGGCCCGACAGCACGATGCCGCCCTCCACCTGCGGCCCAATGGTGGCATAGAGATTAGCCTTGTCGCCTTCGGGGCTCATGACGATGCTGCTCTCGACCCCGTGGCTGCTCAACCAGTCCCGGCAGAACGCGATGATGTCCAGGTTGCTGCTGGTCGAAACACTCGGGAAGGCGATCAGACGCGCGAGCATTTCGCGGGGTGACAGGGACATCGGGCAACTCTCCTTCGGTAAGGGCGCAGCATCCGATCCGATCACATCCGCGGTCAAGCCGCTTTTCTCGGCAGCAAACGTCTAAGTTTTGTTGACGAAACAGGCATGCTCCCACCATGATCGCGCGCTCATCATGACCCGCTCTCCTGTTCATACATCCGACGATGCCCCGCCTGCAGGGCCATATTCCCAGGCTGTGCGTGCCGGGAACATGCTTTTCGTGTCGGGCCAGCTGCCCCTCGATCCGAGCGGCGCCCTGGTGGGGCCCGGCGACATCAGGGCTCAGACACGACGAGTGCTCGACAATATCGCCGCCATTCTTCGCGAGGCCGGTTCGTCCCTGGATGAGGTGGTAAAGACCACCGTGTTCCTGACCAGCCTCGATGACTTCTCCGGCATGAACGAGGTCTATGCGTCCGCCTTCAAGCCACCCTACCCTGCACGCTCGACGGTGGAGATCGGCCGGCTTCCCGGCGGCATGCTCCTCGAGATCGAATGCATCGCCTTTGCCGAACGGAAAAACCCATGACCACCTTTGACGTGACGCTGTCCGACATCGAAGCCGCCCGCAGCCGCATTGCCGGGCATGTGAGGCGCACGCCTGCTTACGAGAGCACTGGCCTATCGGAGCGCCTCGGCAGACGGTGTGCCGTGAAGATGGAGGCGTTGCAGCTTGCAGGATCCTTCAAGGTCCGCGGCGTCTTCAACAAGGTGATGACCCTGAGCGAGGCCGAGCGCCGGCGCGGCCTCGTGACCGTATCCGGCGGCAACCACGCCATCGCAGTTGCGCGGGTCGCCGGAGCGCTTGGTCTTGATGCGCTCGTACTCATGCCGAAGGTAACGCCGCGCTTCAACGTGGACCTGACGGTGAAATTCGGTGCCCATGTGGAACTCTGCGAGGATGCGGCGGAAGCCTTCGCAAAGGCCGAGGCCTATGAGCGTGAAGGCCGGCTGTTCGTCCACCCCTATGACGATCCGGCCGTCATCGCAGGACATGGCACGCTCGGGCTCGAGTTTCTGGAGGACATCCCAGACCTCACCCATGTCTTCGTGTCTATCGGCGGCGGGGGCTTCATGGCAGGCACCGCGGCGGCCTTGAAGGCCAAGCGTCCGTCGCTGACCGTTTATGGCGTCGAGACCACCGGCGCACAGACCATGACGGAAGCGCTCAAGGCCGATCAGCCGGTGACGATCCGCGCCACCTCGATTGCACGCACTCTCGGCGCTCCCTTTGCGACCCACCGCACCCTTGCGGCCGCAAAGCTCTTCCTGAAGGAGATCGTGCTGGTGGAGGATCAGCCCGTCCTGGCCGATCTAAGCTGGATCCTGCAAACAGAGAAGCTGCTCTGCGAGCCGGCTGCCGCCTGCGTGCTGACGGCAGCCGAGAAGATCGCCCCGTCCCTGCCCGAGGACAGCGTGATCGGCCTCGTGCTCTGCGGCTCAAACCTGTCGCTGGACGATCTCGACAGCTGGCGCCGCCAGCTCAGCGCAGCGTAACGCCTGCAGTTGACGATTGGGCGCTCGGATCCTCAGTGGTGTCCTTCCACCGGCGGTGTTCCATAGGTGTGGAACGACTCGACGGTCTTCATGCCCCAGGCCTGCCCCTTCTTGCGCTCTTCTTCCGTCCAAACGATCGGCTTCCAATCCGGCGCGAGGATGAGGCGTGCTCCGGCATTGCAGACCTCGACCCGGTTGCCGCCGGGTTCATAGACATAGAGGAAGAAGGTCTGCTGGACGGCGTGCTTATGCGGTCCCGACTCGATGGGAACGCCGGCCTCGAGGAAGATGTCGGCGGCCCGCAGGATCTCCTCCCGGCTGTCGAGCGCATAGGTCAGATGATGGAAGCGCCCCTTCGCGCCGGTATGGTCGCGGGTATAGGCGAAGTCGTAGGTCTTGTTGGTGAGCGTCATCCACATGCCGGCCTCAGTGCCGTCGTTGAGGACGATCTGCTCGGTGAGGCGGCATCCGAGATACTCTTCGAAAAAGATTCGGTTCGCACGAATGTCGGATGCCAGGCAGTTCAGGTGATCGAGGCGCCGCACGTTGACGCCGCGGGCAGGAAAGCGCTGGGCCTGGTTCTTCAGGGCAGGCTTCAGCTCGGGCGGGGCAGCATACCACTCGGTCTCGTAATAGAGCTCTACCATATGTCCGTCGGGGTCGCGGCAGAGGAAGGCCGGGCCATGGCCGAGATCGCCGTCCGTCCACCCAATGTCGTAGCCGGTCCCTTTCAGCGCAGCGACCCGACGCTCCAGCGCCTGCTGGCTGCGGGCCCGGAAGGCCATGTGACCCATGCCGGGATGCTTCGACGCCGTCAGCTTGAGCGAATGCCGCTCGTAATCGTCCCAGCCCCGGAGATAGACGGAGTCGCCCTGCCGGCCACTCTCCGTCATGCCCATCACGTCGACGAAGAAGCGCAGGCTCTCATCCGGTCTCGGCGTGAGCAATTCAAGGTGCCCCAAATGCGCGAGGTCGAGCACCGGTTCGTCTTGCATGGTGATGTCCTTCGCTTGAGGGAGCGGGTTCAAGGGGAGCCCGGACGAAGCTCGTCCGGGTCCGTTCGTCCGATCAGGCAGTCTTCTGGGCGCCGGAGTCCGGGCTGCCCCAGACCTCTTCGGCGATCTCGACGATCATGCGCAGCTTCGCCCACTGCTCGTCCTCGGCAAGGGTGTTGCCCTCCTCGGTGGAGGCAAAGCCGCATTGCGGCGAGAGGCAGAGCTGATCGAGATCGACATACTTTGCCGCCTCGTCGATCCGGCGTTTGATGTCGTCCTTGCTCTCGAGGATGCCTGTCTTCGATGTGACGAGTCCCAGGATAACGTTCTTGCCCTTGGGCAGAAAGCGCAAGGGCTCGAAGCCTCCGGCGCGGTCCGTATCCCACTCCATGAAGTAGCCGTCCACCGGCATGCGGTTGAACAGCACTTCCGCCACAGGCTCGTAGCCGCCGGACGCGATGAAGGTCGAGCGGAAGTTGCCACGGCAGAGGTGCATGGTGATCGTCAGGTCCTCCGGCTTGTCCTTAAGCGCCTCGCGCACC
>JALYFY010000734.1 GCA_030777385.1 Pseudomonadota bacterium
CCGGCGACGAGAAGCCGCCGAAGCGCTCCGCCCGTGCCCATAGCGGTCAGCAGCAGCGGCCGCTCTCCAAGGGCGGCAGCGAGGAGCGGTAACTTCTTTCTTGTTGCTGTGAATCTGTCATCCCGGATCGGCTTTCGCCGTCCGGGATGACCCTACTGCATAGCTGTCTCTACGGAAGATGGAGTGACAGCCCCCTGCCTCCCGCTTTATGGATTGTTCAGCCGAACCGGCATCAACGACATAAATCGGTCGAGGAAACGCTCATGGACAGAAGAAAAGTTCTCAAAGGCGCAGGCCTGGCAGCCGTGGCAGGCACTGTCGCCTCGCCGGCCATCGCGCAGGCGCAGCCGGAGATCCGCTGGCGCATGGCGTCTGCCTACCCGAAGAGCCTCGACACCCTCTTCGGCGCAGGCGAGATGATCGCCAAGCGCGTGGCGCAGGCCACCGACAACAAGTTCCAGCTCCAGACATTCGCGGCGGGCGAGCTCGTCGGCGCGCTCCAGACCCTCGACGCCACGCAGAACGGCACCGTCGAGTGCTCCTACACCCTGTCGAGCTTCTTCATCGGCAAGGACCCGACCTTCATGTTCGACACCTCCGTGCCGTGGGGCATGAACGTGCGCCAGCACAATGCCTGGATGCATTACGGCGGCGGCCTTGAGCTCATGCGCGAGTTCATGAAGGAGTACAACGTGTTCCCGATCCCGGCCGGCCAGACGGGCGCGCAGATGGGCGGCTGGTTCCGCAAGGAGATCAACTCCATCGCGGACCTGCAGGGCCTCAAGATGCGCATTGCCGGCATGGGCGGCCAGATCATGCAGAAGCTCGGCGTGGTGCCGCAGGTGCTGGGCGCCGGCGACATCTACCCGGCGCTGGAGCGCGGCACCCTCGATGCGGTGGAGTTCTCAGGCCCCCACGACGACGAGAAGCTCGGCTTCGTGAAGATCGCCAAGTACTACTATTATCCCGGCTTCTGGGAAGGCGGCGCGCAGCCCTCGCTTCTGGTGAACATGGGCAAGTGGAACGAGCTTCCGGCGAACTACAAGGCCATTCTCGAAGCGGCCTGCGCAGAGGCCAACGCCATGTGCGTGGCAAAATACGACGCGCAGAACGCCGATGCGATCCGCCGCCTCGTGGGCCAGGGCGTGCAGCTGCGGCCGTTCCCGCGCGACGTGATGGAGCAGAGCTACAAGGAAGCCTACAAGCTCTACGGCGAGATCGCGGCCTCGAACGCCAAGTTCAAGAAGGTCTTCGATTCCTGGAGCGCCTTCCGCGAGAAGGAGCTGACCTGGTTCCGCATCGCCGAGCTTCCCTTCGACTACTTCGTCAGCCAGCAGCAGGGCCAGCCGCGCTGAGTCTTTCTCAGTCTCAAAGGTGCCTATCATCGCGTGAGGCACAGGACGATCTCCCCTCCCCCTTGCGGGAGGGGAAGCGCGTAGCGCCGGGGTGGGCAAACCCCGGCGTCATTCCCGGCCGGAGATGGCGAAAGCCATCGCAAGGGAAGGGAATCCACCCACACGCTCAACCCCATGGTCTTCTTCCCGCACTTCGTGCGCCGAGGATGACAACGGGGTGCCAGAACGCGGATCGAAGCTTGGCCCGATGCGTTGTCCACGCGACAGGGATTCTCAATCCGCAATGGAGACAGGCATGACGGACAAGTCGCACGACCAGAAATCGTCTCAGGACAAGAACGAACCCAAGGACGAGAAGCAGCCCAGCAAGAAGCACCAGGACGAGTTGCTCGATGAAGGCGTCGAGGAAACCTTCCCGGCCAGCGATCCGGTTTCCGTGAAGATCACGAAGTAGTCTTTCAGGCTCAGGTGCCCCGGGTAGGATCGTCCGGGGCATTTTTGCGTCAGCTGCGGCTTGCCACCGCGACGCCAAGCGCCGCCAGGGCCATGCCTGCGAGCTGGATCGGGCTCAGGGTCTCGCCGAAGAGCCCAAAGGCCATCAGGGCCGCGACCGGCGGCACGAGGTAGAGCAGCGTCGCCACACCGACCACGGCTCCCCGGCGGATCAGGAAGAGCAGCAGGCCGATCGCGCCGATCGACAGGCCGAACACGGCCCAGGCGAGAGCGCCGAGAAGCGGCAGGGTCAGATCCATGCGCCCCTCCTCCAGGAGGAGCATCATGGGCAAGGTGACAACCGCAGCGCCGATATACTGGATCGTCGCATTGACCCGCAGATCGAGGGTGCTGCCGGTGCGCTTCTGCCAGATCGTTCCGAAGGTGATGGAGAGCATCCCGAGCAGGCAGACCACGAGCGCCAAGGGCGGCACCCCGCCGTCGCCGAGCTTCGGCGCCACCACGAGGGCGGCGCCCAGAAAGCCGATGCCGATGCCGGCCCAGCGCCTCGGGGACACCCGCTCCCCCAGGAGGGGTCCTGCCAGCAGTCCCGTCGCCAGGGGCTGGAGACCGGCCACGAGGGCAGAGATGCCGGCCGGCAGCCCGTGCTTCACCGACCAGAAGACGCCTCCCAGGTAGAGCCCGTGCAGGAGGATGCCCGCCACCAGAGCGTTGCGCCAATCGTGCCAGTTGCGCGGCCACGGCACGCGCGCAGCCGTGACGATCACGGCGAGAACGAGAGTTGCCAGGGCATAGCGCACCACAAGAAAGGTCAGCGGCTCGGCATAGGGCGCGACGAACCGTGCCACGATGAACCCCGTGGCCCAGATGAGCACGAACAGCGGCGGGGCAAGACGGGCAAAAAGGTTCGGGTTCATGACTGCGCCGGAAAAGGGAGCGAAAACGATCACAGGCCTTGTAGGCCCCAACCTTGACCCTTGTCGATCCATCCAGCCTTCGTCAAAGGTCGAGGCCAGGTCACGGGAAGTGGTGGGATTGAGGATGACTGCCGGCACAAACCCTTGTGGGCGGATGGGCGTTGTTTCCTTGTCCTTAGGCTGCGTCGCACCATCTCCAGCCTCCTGGAGACCCGTCTTTTGAACCGCCTTCGCCTCTCGTTCGAACTGTTGGCCATCGCCTCGAACCGCTTCGTGCTGCACGATGCCTGGGCGATTGCGAGCCACATCGCCCTGTCCGTGCTCACATCGATGTTTCCGTTCCTGATCCTGGTGACGGCGCTGGCGAGCCTGTTCGGAACCGGAACCCTCGCGGACGAGGTCGCGGACATCATCCTCGAAGCCTGGCCGCGGGGGATCGCAGGCCCCATTGCAAGCGAGGTGCACAACATCCTCTCGGTCAAGCGCAGCGACGTGGTCACACTGGGCTTGGTGCTGGCGCTCTATTTCGCCTCGAGCGGGGTGGAGAGCCTGCGGGTCGGCCTCAACCGCGCCTATGGGGTGCGCGAGACCCGAGCCTGGTGGCTGACGCGGCTCGAATCCATCGCCTTCGTGATCGCCGGCGCCCTGATGCTGCTGGCGCTCGCCCTGCTGGTGGTGCTCGGCCCCCTGC
>JALYFY010000735.1 GCA_030777385.1 Pseudomonadota bacterium
CCGAAGCGCGCAGCCGCCGCATCGAGCCGCACTTCTTCCACGAAGAAGTCGGGCAATGTGGCCAAGCGGTCTTCCGGCTCCCGTTCGTCGAGCGCTCGCAAGAGCCCCTCGAAGTCGAAGCGCTAAAACGATCATGCCGCTAGCGCATCGTGCGGAATGGTGGACCCGGTTTTCGCTGACGCGGCCCGCTGGGTCCTCCTCGTACGATGCGCTAGCCTAGAGGATGAGCATCGGGTTGATCCCAAAAGTTGACCCCACTTTTGGGTCCGATGCCGGAGCGCTGGAACAAGGCCCCCGCCTTCTTCGGCGCCTGCTCATAAAAAAATCGCCCGGTGAAAGCCGGGCGATTTTTCTTTTGCCGATGCGTGCCGGCTTACCGGCCTGTGCTCATCGGGTCGCTTCCGCCCCAGTACGGGGTAGCGTTGTAGTAGCGGTGGACGTGCTCCTCCCACTCGCGATCGTAGGAGGCGTCATGGCCTTCCGCACTGCGGCGGGGGGCTCCCCGCAGCTGATCCTCGTTGAGGTTCAGCTCATAGGCATCGAGTTCGGTGTTGTACTTCAGGACGCCCCAGGGAAGCGTGTAGTATTCCTCTCCGAGGCCCATGAAGCCGCCGAAGCTCATGACCGCATAGGCCACCTTGCCGGATCTCTTCTCGATCATCACGCGCTCGATGGTTCCGATCTTCTCGCCGTCCGAGCGGCGCACCGGCGTTCCTTCAACCTTGTCACTGGCGATCAGGCTCTGGGTCTCGCGCACGTCGCCACTTTGTGCCGTCGTCTGCATCATCTTGCTCCCTTCGTCTGTGAGATGCCAAGGCAACGCCCGGGTTGAAAAGCCGGTTCCGCTTTCTGCGCAAAGGGTTCCGGACTTTAGGTTCCAGGCTTTGCTTGGTTTTTCGCTCCTCGCGGCCAAGCGCTGCCGTAGGAACCGCGCCATCACCGTCACGTTGATCCACGTTCCATGAAATCTTGAGAACGACGGAAACCTTGAGGACAATGAAGGAGATTGCCATGGCGGTTCGCCAGAAGCCGATCGAGGAGCAGGTGATCGTCATCACCGGGGCTTCAAGCGGCATCGGCCTTGCAACGTCGCATCTGTTCGCCTCCCGCGGAGCCAAAGGACTTGTCCTGGTCGCCCGCAACGAAGATGCCTTGCGCAAGATTGCCGATGAGCTCAGCCACGGCGGCACCCGCGCCATCGCGGTTGCTGCGGATGTCAGCCGGCGCGAGGATCTTGAGCGGGTGGCGCGCACCGCCATCGAAACCTTCGGAGGCTTCGACACCTGGGTGAACGACGCGGCCGTTGCCATCTACGGAGCGCTCAACGAGGTGCCGATGGAGGATCAGCGCCATCTCTTCGACGTGAACTACTGGGGCGTCGTCAACGGCTCGATGATCGCAGCCGACCATCTGCGTAGCCGCGGCGGCACGATCATCAATGTGGGCAGCGTCCTGTCCGAGCGGACCATGATCCTGCAGACCCAGTATTCCGCGTCCAAGCACGCCGTGAAGGCCTTCACCGACGGCCTGCGCATGGAGCTCGAGACGCAAGGCGCGCCGGTCTCGGTGACCCTGATCAAGCCCTCGTCCATCGATACGCCCTATATCGAGCATGCGCGCAACTATCTCGACAAGGAGAATGCCGTTCCGCCGCCGGCCTACGATCCGCATCTGGTCGGCAAGGCGATTGTCTTCTCCGCCGAGAACCAGCGCCGCGAGATCACGGTCGGCTTCGGCGGCTGGGTGATCGGCGCCATGGCCAAGGTCGCGCCGCGCCTGATGGACAAGGCGATGGAACTGACGGGCTACAGCTCGCAGACCACGGACCAGCCGGAGCGCCCGGCCATGCGCGACAACCTCTACCGGGCCCGCGAGGACGGGGATGTGTACTCCTCCCTTCCCGGCGAGCCGCGCAAGACGAGCCTTCTGCTCGAGGCGCAGCTTCATCCCCTCGTAACGGCAGCCGTTCTGGCGGGCGTTGCTGCGGGGATCGCTGCGCTGTTCATGGCTCCCATGGGCGGAGGCAAGCGGGACAAGCAGGCCAAGCGGCCCAAGCGGCCGACTCCGCGCTATCAGCCCACCATGCGCAAAACCGGCAACGGCCACGACAAGCGCACCCTGGGACCGGGCCATATGAGCCAGCGCGGTCCCTATGAGGGCAGGCCGCAGCCGAGGCACTAGAGAAAGCACAAAGGGCCGGACACCCTGTCCGGCCCTTCCAGCCAAGAGCGACAAGATGGCAGCACCGGGCACGTTCCGGAGTTGCCGGATGCGCGCTAGCCTCAACCCCATGAACGCGATTCGCTCTCTTGCCATTCTGGCTGCCCTTGCGGTCGGCGGCTCTGCCGCCGCTCAGGACAAGGGCACTCTCGAAGCCAAGCCCCTGCCCCCGCTGGCCAACCCGGGCGACCCCAAGCTTGCCGCAAAGGAACTGTTCGGGCGCCGCAGCAGCCCGGCCGAGCTTCAGTCGCGCTCCATCGGGAGCTATGCGCGCGGTTGCGTGGCCGGCGCGGCGGCGATCCCGGTCGATGGGCAGACATGGCAGGTGATGCGCCTGTCCCGCAACCGCAACTGGGGCCATCCGCAGCTGATCGGCTTCCTGCAGCGGTTCGCCGCACGGGTTCCGTCCATCAACGGCTGGCCCGGGCTTCTGGTCGGCGATATCTCCCAGCCCCGGGGCGGCCCCATGCTGACGGGCCATGCCTCGCACCAGATCGGCCTGGATGCGGATGTGTGGCTGACGCCGATGCCGGACCGCCGCCTGACGCGGGCCGAGCGGGAGGAGATGTCCGCCACCAACATGGTGCGGGGCGATTGGCTCGATATCGACCCGCAGGTCTGGACGCCGCAGCACACCGCCCTCATCCGCGCGGCCTCACAGGAAAGAACCGTGGCCAGGATCTTCGTGAACCCTGCCATCAAGAAAGCCCTGTGCCGGGAGGCGGGAATGGACCGGGGCTGGCTTGCCAAGGTGCGGCCCATGTGGGGCCACAACTACCATTTCCACATCCGGCTTGCCTGCCCGGCCGGCGAGGCGGGCTGCTCGGATCAGGACCCGCCTCCGGGGGGCGACGGCTGCGGCGCGGAGCTGGCCGGGTGGTTCACGCCGGAGATGCTTCGTCCGAAGCCCGGCAAGCCCCGTCCGCCGCTGACCATGGCAAACCTGCCAGCGGAATGCCGGCAGGTCCTGGTGGCGCCTTAAAAGCCGTAAGCGGGCATTCGCCCGCTCACCTTTCGCTTTACTCGGCAGCGACGCCGACGCCGATCTGGCAGGACACGCCGGTGCCGCCAAGGCCGCAATAGCCGTTCGGATTCTTGGCCAGGTATTGCTGGTGGTAGTCCTCGGCGAAGTAGAAGGGTCCGGCCTCGAGGATCTCGGTGGTGACGGGTCCGTAGCCCCGGGCGGCGAGCGCCTCGCCATAGGCCGCCTTCGAGGCTGCGGCGGCCCTTCTCTGAGCCTCGTCGAACACATAGA
>JALYFY010000736.1 GCA_030777385.1 Pseudomonadota bacterium
CGTCTCTGCCCTGAATGGGGGGGTCTCGCCGATCCGCAACCGGCGCTGGACCATCTGGCACGGCTCGGAATTCAGGTTAACGATCACTTGAGCTGAAGGATGCAGGTCAGCGCATCCATACTCCAACTGGCTGATTTTCTTTTTGTTTTGACGCTTCCCTTGGCCTTGTCGGCGCGGACGAGGCCAAGGGCGAAACGGCGGACGACGGCCATGTTCTTGGCGCCGTGGCCGCTGCGGTAGCGCGACAGATCGTCCTTGAACGCAACGTCAAGCAGCCAGTGCATGGATTCCACGCCCCAATGCCCCCGGACGCCGTGGGCGATCCGCTCGATGTCGAGGGGGGCGGATGAGATGTAGAGGCGCTCGTCCAGAGTGCAGCGGTCCTTGAGTTCGGTGCGGTTGACGACCTTGACGAGCGTTTTGATGTGGTTGAACTTCGGCTGTCCCGGATAGCTTTTTGCCGACTTGATCCAGTCGACGACCGTGGAGGCGGTATAGATGCGCGTTTCGATGCGGCCGTGGCCCTTCTCGATGGTGGTCTTGCGCACGAGTTCCGCGTCCGGAGCCGTGCGGAAATACGCGTCGACCTCGGTTTCCAAGGTCAGCTGATTGCCTTTCAAGGCGAGCAGGAAATCGGCCTCATGCGCGACGATCTTGTCGGCGATCGCGACCTGACAGCCCATGGCGTCGGTGGTCACCAGCGCCCCCTTGAGTTGCCCGGTTCCGGCAAGGTGATCGAGCAGGTCGGGGATGGCTGTGATTTCGTTGGTCTTGTCCGGGACGCTGAGTTGCGCCAACGTCAGCCGGGCATTGGTGGCGTAAGCGCTCAAGGTGTGAAGGGCCTTCAGCTCCTTGCCCTTGTCGTGCGTCCGGCGCGACGTCTTTCCGTCGATGGCGATCAGTTCATGCCGGCCGGGCCACAGCGCCTTGATCCAGTCCTCAAAACACCGCCCGAACAGGATCGGGTCAACGCGGTTGATCAGCGTGCGCAGCCAGCGGTCACAGGGGATGCCGAAGTGAAAGGGGGCAAACTGCCGCAGGAACTCCAGATGATGCGTTCCCCAGGCTTCGATCTCGTCGAAATCATCGCACGACGCGATGGTGGCACAGCTGACCAGCAACAGCACCTCGGACAGCGGATACATGACCCGCTGCGGCTCGCGGTCATCCTCAAGACGGGAAAAATGCTCCAGCAGCAGCGCAACCCGAGCCCGCGGCATCTCCGCGTCCACGAGAAATTCCGTCACGTCCTTCACCATCGCCGTCCCTCCCGAATCGCCAGGACGGCCAAACCACATCTACTGTGTCAACGCAAAAACTTTCGTTAACCTGACTTCCGCGCCGTGCCTGCTGTAGTTGCCGGTGGTGACCGGCGAGGATTTATCGGCTAAGGTCCCGCTCCCATCGTCCACAATCCGTTCAGTAGCATCATGACCGCCAAAGTCGGCAACCCCATCTTCCGCGACATGCCCACGACCGTATTCGAGGTCATGTCGCAGCTAGCGTTGAAGCATAAGTCGATCAATCTGGGGCAGGGGTTTCCCGATGACCGCGGCCCGCCCGACGTGCTTCAGGCGGCTGCGGATGCTCTGCTGAACGGCTATAACCAGTATCCGTCGATGATGGGGACGCCGGAACTGCGTCAGGCGGTGGCGAACCACGCCAAGCGGTTCTACGGGCTGGATGTCGATTGGGCGAGCGAGGTCCTGGTGACGTCGGGCGCCACCGAGGCGCTGGGCGCCTGCCTGTTCGGCCTGATCGAGCCGGGCGACGAGGTGGTGCTGTTCGAGCCGATGTATGACAGCTACCTGCCGATCATCCGGCAGGCGGGCGGCATTCCCCGGCTGGTGACGCTGAAGGCTCCGGATTGGAGCTTCACGCGCGAGGATCTGGAGCGGGTGTTCAGCCCGCGCACCAAGGCGATCGTGATCAACAACCCGTTGAACCCGGTCGGCAAGGTTTACCGCCGGGACGAGCTGGAGTTGGTCGGCGAATTTCTTCAACGTTTCGACGCTTACGCGGTCTGCGACGAGGTCTACGAGCATCTTGTGTTCGACGGGGCGGCGCATATCCCGCTGATCACCCTGCCGGGGTTGCGGAACCGCTGTCTGAAGGTCGGGTCGGCCGGCAAGACC
>JALYFY010000737.1 GCA_030777385.1 Pseudomonadota bacterium
CCTTTATACGGTCTAGTCAGCCAAGACGAGATTTTTTGACCTGATCCTCATGATCCGAGCGACCGGCTGGTTTATTGCCCGTGCCGATCATGCCTACGGAGTTACCGTGCGCGGACGCCTCGATTCCATTGATTGGGCCATTCTGAAAGAACTGCAGGCCGACGGCAGCATCACCAATGTGGAGCTGGCCCGCCGCGTTGGCCTGTCGGCGCCCCCATGCCTGCGTCGGGTGCGGGCGCTGGAGAGCGCCGGCATCATCAAGGCCTACCGGGCCATCCTCGACCCGAAGGGCTTGGGCTTCGAGATCGTCTGCTTCGCCATGGTGCAGCTCGACGTTCAGGGCAAGAAAGAGCTTCGAGAGTTCGAGGAGCACGTCAAAGGCTGGTCCATGGTCCGCGAGTGCTGGACCCTCTCGGGCGACATCGACTTCATCCTGAAATGCGTGGCCCCGAATCTCGGCTCCTTCCAAGGCCTCGTCTCAGAACTCACCAGCCTGCCGAACGTACGCAACGTCCGCACGGCGCTCACTCTCGATCTCATCAAGGACGAGCCCCTGGTGCCGATCGATGACGTGGCGGAGGCCGAGGGATAGGTTACCTGTTATCCCGGATCTCGCTTTGCTCGTCCGGATGACCCTCTGAAAACTTCAAATCTGCCGCCTGAGCCAGCGCACGTAGTGCTGCGCCACTGCAACCGCGCGGCCCTGCTCGTTGGGGTTGACGCTGCTCGCATGGGCATCGAGCACGGCCAGCATCGGGTGGCGCGCGAGAACCTCACCCCGCCGGCCGACGGCCAGGGCTTCGCCCTCCACGGAGTCGTGCCCGCCGCCGCCATTGCCGCGCCGCCATGAGCCCCCGCCACCCGGGAACGGGGTGAGGAAAACGCCGGTCAGGCGCACGATAAGGCGAGGGCCGCGCGGGTCGACCCGGTCGGCGAAGGAGCGCCGCAGCTCATCGAGGGTGGCTGCTGCAACAAGATCGGCGAACGGACCCAAGCCCTTGGCCTTGAGGACACTGACATCGACCGAGAACGAGGAGAACGCCTGCGGGAAGCTCTGGGCATGGGCAGGCAGGCCTGCGCCGGCAAGACCGGCACAGGCGAGACCGGAGAGGAAAGAGCGACGGGATTGAGGGGACATCATCTGATTTCTCATCGTTTGCGCCCCCTTCACCGGTCAGGCGCCGAACTGGACGCCGACAACCTCATAGGATTTGCCCCCACCGGGGGTCGAGACCTCCACCGTGTCGCCGATGGTCTTGCCCATCAGGGCGCGGGCGATGGGGGAGGCGACGGAGACGCGGCCCGAGCGCACGTCGGCTTCGGGCTCACCCACGATCTGGTAGGTTTTCTCTTCCTCGGTGTCTTCGTCCACGAGCTTCACGATCGCGCCGAACTTGATCCGGTCGCCTGAGAGCTTCGTGATGTCGATGACCTCGGCGCGGGAGATCAGGCTTTCCAGCTCAAGGATGCGGCCCTCGTTGAGGGACTGGGCTTCCTTGGCTGCGTGGTACTCGGCGTTTTCCGACAGGTCGCCAAGCGCGCGGGCTTCCGCGATCGCCTGGATGATCCGAGGGCGTTCAACCTGTTGCCTCTGCTTGAGTTCTTCCTCGAGCGCCGCAAAACCCTTGATCGTCAGAGGGACCTTGTCCATCGTTTGTCTCGTCCAAAAGAGGTACGAGGCCGCTGTTTCCAGCGCCCTCGCATGTCAACGAAAACTCCATCGAAGCTTCGCAGTTCCATTCCGGCCGAAGCCTCAGGCAAAATAGTCCTGAAGCGGCCGGACTTCGAGATCGCCGCTGAGGTAGGCCTGAATGCCCTCGGCCGCAGCGATCGCTCCTGCAAGAGTGGTGTAGTAAGGTATCTTATGCAAGAGGGCAGCTTGTCGTAAGGAGCGGGAATCCGACAGGGCGCCCGCGCCTTCGGTGGTGTTGAAGACCAGCTGGATGTCGCCGTTCTTGATGGCGTCCACCACATGGGGGCGGCCCTCGAGCACCTTGTTGACCCGCGCCGCCTTGACGCCGTTCTCCTCAAGATACTTCTGCGTGCCGCCCGTCGCCACGATCCGGAAGCCGATCTCCTCCAGCATCCGCACGGTCGGCAGGATGCGGGCCTTGTCCGAGTCGCGCACCGAGACGAAGAGGGTTCCCGTCTTGGGCACCTGGCTCCCGGCGCCGAGTTGGCTCTTGGCGAAGGCCACGCCGAAGCTGCGGTCGAGGCCGATCACCTCGCCGGTGG
>JALYFY010000738.1 GCA_030777385.1 Pseudomonadota bacterium
GGCAGGAGCACCACCTTGCCCTGCTTGGCAAGCCTCACAAGGCGCGGATTGACCGCAGGCTCCTCCTCGAACACGTCGAGGCCCGCACCCGCAATGGCACCCGCCTCGATGAGCTTGGTGAGCGCCCCCTCGTCGATGATCTCGCCGCGGGCGGTGTTCACCAGGATCGCATCGGGCTTCATCAGCTTCAGGCGGCGGGCTGAGAGCAGGTGATAGGTGGCAGGGGTGTGGGGGCAGTTCACGGACACGATGTCCATGCGGGCCAGCATCTGGTCGAGGGATTCCCAATAGGTGGCCTCGAGCTCTGCCTCGATCTTGGGCGGAACGTGGCGGCGGTTGTGGTAGTGGATCGACAGGCCGAAGGCCCGGGCACGGCGGGCCAGCGCCTGGCCGATGCGGCCCATGCCCACGATGCCGAGGCGCTTGCCCGTAATCCGCCGGCCCAGCATCCAGGTCGGCGACCAGCCGGTCCATTCCCCGTCCGGGATTACCCGCGTGCCCTCCGGCAGGCGCCGGGCCACGGCCAGGATCAGCGCCATGGTCATGTCCGCCGTATCCTCGGTGAGCACGCCGGGGGTGTTGGTGACCGTGATGCCCCGCGCCACGGCCGCCGTCACGTCGATATTGTCGACGCCGTTGCCGAAATTGGCGATGAGCTTCAGGTTGGGACCTGCCTGCTCGATCACGGCAGCATTGATTTCGTCCGTGATCGTCGGCACGAGAACATCGGCGGTTCTGACGGCCTCACCGAGCTCCTCCGCGGACAGAGGCCTGTCCTCGAGATTGAGACGTGTGTCGAACAATTCGCGCAGGCGCGTTTCGATCACGTCCGGCAGGCGGCGGGTAACGACGACGACAGGTCTCTTCTTCATCGGTACGCGGTGTCCCCAGCACTGAAATATTGGCGAAATGCCAAGAGTTTCACGCTCTCTTAACCCTGCTTCGGCGATCAAAGGCGACGACCCGCCGCGTGGCGGCGTCCGTCAAGCTTCTCTACCAGAGCCTTCAACTCAAGACAAAGCCACTTCGGGGGAACCATGCGCAAGATCGTCCTTGCCCTTGCTCTTTTCAGCCTGAGCACGGTACCGGCGCTGGCGCAGCAGCAGCCTCCGGGCGGGCGCCTCGGAACCGGGCTGCCGGTGCCCCGCTACGTGAGCCTCAAGACGGACCGGGTGAACCTGCGGGAGGGGCCTTCCAAGGACCACCGGACGGCATGGGTGTTTCAACGCGCCGGCCTGCCGGTGGAAATCATCGCCGAATACGAGACCTGGCGGCGCATCCGCGATTCGGAAGGCACCGAGGGCTGGGTTCTCCATTCGCTCCTGTCTGGGCGGCGCACGGCCCTCGTGATGCCCTGGGTCAAGGGCCAGCAGCCACCCATCACCCTTCTCGATCGCGCGGACGACAAGGGTGGCGTGGTGGCTCAGCTGCAGCCGGGCGTGATCACCAACATCAGGGGATGCGACGGCAAATGGTGCCGGGTGATGATCGTGATGGACGGCGCACGCGATATGGACGGCTACATCCAGCAGGAGAAGCTGTGGGGCGTCTATCCCAATGAGACCGTCGAATAAGGTGTTTTCAGTTTAGCAAGAATTTGGGCCTAGAACAGAGTAACGAATCCTGCCCCGAAGGCCCATCTGCATGACGCTCTCCCTCAGCCTGAAAAACATTCTCCCGATCCTCGCGCTGGTTCTCGGAATCGCCTCCATCGTAGCGCCGCGTTTTCTCAACATCTTCGTTGCAATCTTCCTGATCGCCTACGCGCTGGTGGGGTTCGGGCTGCTGCGCTGAGGCGTGAAATTTCCGCTGTCATCGGGCTCGGCTCTTGCGTCTTGGAATGACAGCGAGGTCATCCCGTTCAATTCAAATAGTCCGCCGCATCAGGCGCTGCCCGAACACGTTGAAGGCAAGACCCAGCACGATGATGGCTCCGCCCAGCGCCTCAACGGGATGCATGCCCTCGCCCAGGATGAGGGCCGACCCCAGGATCCCGGCCACGGGGACAAGAAGCGCGAAGGGCGTCACGGTGGCGGCCGGATGGCGGGATAGGAGATAGGCCCAGATCCCGAACGCGAAAACCGTCGTCGGATAGGCCAGATAGGCGATGGCCGCCACGGTGGGGCCATCGATCCCCTTCAGGGCGGCGATCACCTGCGCAGGGCCATCGAGCCAGAGCGACAGGACCAGCAGCGGCAGGGGGGCCACCAGGCTCGACCAGACGATGAAGCCCAGCATGTCCACCCGGCCCGCCCGCTTGGACACGATGTTCGCCACCCCCCAGGCGGCGGCAGCCAGCACGGTCATGAGAAACGGCCCGGCGCCCCCGCCGGTCAGGCGCGGCCAGGCGATCAGGACCAGGCCGCAGCATGCGATGAGGCCGCCTGCCATCTGATGCGGCCCGGGGCGCTCGCCCATGAGGAGGGCTGCGAACAGGACGGTGAAGAAGACCTGCGCCTGCATGACCACGGAAGCGAGGCTTGCGGGCATGCCGATGGCCAGCGCCGCAAAGAGCAGCCCGAACTGGGCGACGCCGAGGAAGAAGCCATAGGCCACCACGTTCTTCCAGCTGGTCTTGGGACGCGCGACGAAGAAGACGGCCGGAAGCGCTGCGAACAGGAAGCGCAGCGCTGCCAGCAGCAGGGGCGGCGTGGAGCCGACCCCGAGCTTGATCACGACGAAGCTCAGGCCCCAGATAACGGTGACGAGGATGGCGACGAGGCTGTGGCTGAGCGGCATGTCTGTTGAACCGGGAGCCGCTCTTTAAGCTAGAAACCGGCGTTTACGCGGCTTTGCGGCGCAGGCGGACGATGACCTCGACGCCGGCCACTTCCATGCCGGGCGGAGGTTCGGGCAGATCGGCCACGCTCAGGCCCGAGGTGGGCATGTCGACGATTTCACCTTCGTCTTCCAGGAAGAAGTGGTGGTGCTCGGTCGGGTTCGTGTCGAAATAGGCCTTGGCCCCGTCCACCGCGAGCTGGCGCAGGAGGCCTGCTTCCGTGAACTGGTGCAGGGTGTTGTAGACGGTCGCCAGCGAGACCGGCACGCGGGCGCGGGAGGCCTCGTCGAAGAGCATTTCAGCCGTGATGTGCCGGTCACCCTTGCCGAACAGGAGCCAGCCGAGGGACACGCGCTGCCGGGTCGGGCGCAGGCCCACACGGCGCAGCTTGTCCCTGAGCTCGGACAGGGGGCAGCCCTTCCGTTGAACCGGAGCAGTCGTGGACTCGATATAGGCGGACAAGGGATCGGTCATCATCGGAACTGAATGGAGGAATAAGGGCTTCTAACACCACAATCATAGGAAAGCGAGAGGTTTACCGCAAGGCTCGGGATCCTACGGAGGCGGTCGAGGCCGGGGCAGAAAAGAATGCCCGGTCCGGCTCAGCTCCCTTTGATGGATGCCCAAGCCTGTGCTACCAGAGCCCCGCACCCGGGCCTTGAGGCTTCCTTCGGAAGTTTTTCATGGCCACTTTGATGACGCGATGAAAGGATCGGCTTTCGGCATGGCCCGCCAGTCCAGCTTTGATTATGAAGAGCTCCTTGCCTGCGGGCGCGGAGAATTGTTCGGTCCCGGAAACGCGCAGCTGCCGCTTCCGCCCATGCTGATGTTCGACCGCATCACCTCCATCGGCGAGGATGGCGGCGCCTATGGCAAGGGCCATGTGGTGGCGGAACTCGACGTGCGGCCGGACCTCTGGTTCTTCCCCTGCCACTTCAAGGGCGATCCGGTGATGCCGGGCTGCCTCGGCCTTGACGCTCTCTGGCAGATGACCGGCTTCTTCCTCGGCTGGGGCGGCTCCCCGGGCCGCGGACGGGCGCTCGGCGTCGGCGAGGTCAAATTCACCGATCAGGTGCTGCCCACGGTCAAGAAGGTGGTCTACGGCGTCGATCTCAAGCGTGTCTTTCGCTCCAAGCTGGTGCTCGGCATCGCCGACGGCTGGCTTGAGGCCGACGGGCGGCGGATCTACGAGGCCAAGGACATGCGGGTCGGGCTGTTCCAGTCCGAAGCAGCGGCCGGCGGCTGATCGCGGGGCGCCGATCCCCGGGATCGGCGCATCCGTCAATCGGATTGACAAAGCGTGATCTTTTCGGAAAACCCCACCTGCCGCCAAGCGGACGAGGCTCGGGTTCGAAGGGTCATGCTTTCGCCTATTCGGGGGCTCACCGTTGAGAATGAGCGGGGTCGGCCTTACGTGTTCAAACGTTAGGCTTGGCATCGAAGGTTTTTTGAAGAGGTAGGCTATGAGGCGCGTCGTCGTCACCGGAATGGGCATCGTATCGTCCATCGGCAACAACACGCAGGAGGTGCTGGCCTCTTTGCGCGAAGCGAAATCCGGCATCAGCAAGGCCGAGGATTTCGCGAAGTACGGCTTCCGCTGCCAAGTGCAGGGCGCCCCGAGCCTGAACCCGGAGGAGATCGTCGACCGGCGTGCCATGCGCTTCCATGCCCGGGGAACGGCCTGGAACCACGTGGCCATGGATCAGGCGATCCGGGATGCAGGCCTCGAGGAGAACGAGATCTC
>JALYFY010000739.1 GCA_030777385.1 Pseudomonadota bacterium
TCCTCGACACGACGGACCGGATCGCAGCGGAACGGCGCCTGCGTGCAAGCGAAGCACGGCTGGCGGCCTTCATGCAGCACGCGCCGCTGACGATGTTTCTGAAGGATGCCGACGGTCG
This sequence comes from Pseudomonadota bacterium, assembly GCA_030777385.1. Classification (GTDB taxonomy): domain Bacteria; phylum Pseudomonadota; class Alphaproteobacteria; order Rhizobiales; family Beijerinckiaceae; genus Microvirga. Next base: position 119 of record JALYFY010000739.1, read on the forward strand.
CTACCTACTCGTCAACCAGCAGGCTGCCACGAACCTCGGGCTGCCGATCGATCAGATCATTGGCAAGACGGCGGAGGAAGTCGCTCCAATCGAAGTGGCAACGGCCGGTGCGGCCCTGGAAAGGGAGGTCCTCGCAGCCGGGATCCCGCGGACCGATGAGCAGGTCTTCGATCTAGCGGTGGGGCGGGTATACGGCCTCAACACAAGGTTTCCGGTCCCCGACGAGACCGGGGCGCTGACGCAGATCGGCGGCGTTTATGTGGATATCACTGCTCAGAAGGTTGCCGAAGAGGCGCTGATCCGCTCGCGCGAGGCACTGGTGCAGTCGGAAAAGCTGACAGCACTCGGCTCGCTGCTTGCCGGGGTCAGCCATGAGCTCAACAACCCTCTGGCAGTGGTCGTCGGCGAAGCGATCCTGCTGGAAGAAGATGCGGAGGACACGCCGTTCTCCGCCAGCGCCCGGCGCATCCGCAAGTCGGCGGACCGTTGCTCGCGCATCGTCCAGACGTTTCTTGCGATGGCAAGGCAGCGGCCGCCCGAACGCGTTCGCCTGGATGTCGAGTCCGTTGCTCGCGCGGCCATCGAGCTCACCCAATATGGCATGCGCAGCAACGGAATCGTTGTGAGCACAGACTTTGAAGCCGGGCTTCCGCCGGTGGCAGCCGATAATGATCAGCTCCATCAGGTACTGGTCAACCTGCTGATCAACGCCCAACAGGCTCTGCAGGAATGCGACCGCGAACGCCGGATCTCTGTCTCGACGGCTTATAATCGGGAGAAAGAACGCGTTTGCATCAAGGTTGCCGACAATGGTCCCGGCATTCCTCCCGACATCGCTCGCCGCATCTTCGAGCCATTCTTCACGACGAAACCCCAAGGCTCAGGAACGGGGATCGGCCTGTCCTTTAGCCACGGCGTGATCGGGGCGCATGGGGGCAATCTGCTGCTGGAGAACGGTGAGGAGGGTGCGACTTTCCTGATCGAATTGCCGGTCAATGCCGCGCCAGAGCCAGCAGCGGTTGCCCCGGTCACGAAGACCGCCGCTCGGGTAGGCCGGGCGATGGTCGTCGATGACGAGCCCGAGCTTGCTGACTCGCTCGCCCGCTTCCTCGAGCGCGAAGGCTACGGCTGCACGGTCGTGAACAGCGGCCGGGAGGCCATCGAACTTGCGAAGGCAGAAGAGTTCGACATCATCCTGTCGGATCTCAGGATGCCCGATGTGGACGGGCCGACGCTGTTGAGATGGCTGTCGGCCAACCGGCCCAAGATGGCGAGCCGGCTAGGTTACGTCACCGGCGACACGCTTGGTCCGGCCGCAGTCCGCTTCCTTGGCGGCGCGGGGCGGCCCTTCATTGAGAAGCCGTTCAGCCGTCAGAGCATCCGCGACCTGCTGGCCGAGCTCGCCAGCGACTCAGGCCACTAGGTCGCGCCATTCACGCGCGGCGCGGATCATGCGGCCGCTAAGGATCGTATAGGCATAGCCCCAGGCCCGCTCGGTTCGCTTGGTGAAGCTGTCGGCGAGGCATTCTTGAAGCGTTTCCATCAGCGCCTCTCCGACCAGCGCGTAGTGCTCGTCCCGAACACCGTAGCCGACGTGGCGCTGCGCAAGATAGTCGACCGAGTCGAGCAGCGGTCCAAGATCGGTGAGGTTGCGCACGATCGTTGCCAGCACCTGCATCAGTTTGCGGCCTTGCTCTGCGAGATCGCCTTTGAACATGGCGCGAGTTTCCGGCGCCAAAGCAAAAAGGCGCTGGTAGAAGATGGCCGAAGCCTCCGCGCGCCTGGGCACGATGAGCGCGAAGCTGTCTTGCACCAGGTCAATTTGAAGAGGCGTCATCCCGAGCTCCGTACCTTACGTTCCGGAGAGTTCTGGCTGAGCGCAGTCCCTGTTGGATGTTGTGAGCGGGATGGTATTGTCTCAATTGTGTCAGTGACTGAGAGGCGGGAGTTGAGGTGTCGCAGAACGCGCATCTGGTGGTCGTGGATGACGAGCCGGGAATCCGGGAACTCGTGCAGGCCTATCTCTCACGACATGGCTATGCCGTCAGCGCGGTCGATGGGGGAGACGCGCTCCGTGAATTGATGGCGCAGCGGCCGATCGATCTTGCCATCCTCGACGTGAACATGCCGGGCCAGGATGGCGTCAGCATCGCCCGGGAGCTTCGCGCCGCCGGGCCGATCGGGATCATCATGCTGACGGCCAACAGCGACCCGGTGGACAAGGTGGTGGGGCTCGAGGTCGGAGCGGACGATTACGTCACCAAGCCGTTCGATCCTCGCGAGTTGCTGGCGAGGGTCCGCAGCGTTCTCCGCCGCGCTTCGGCCCATGGCGGGGTGCCCGCCACGTTGGGGCGGGAAGTGGCGGTGGGTAAGGCGCGGCTGAACTTGGACAGCCGTAAGTTGTTTGCGGCCGACGGCTCCGAACTGCCGCTGACGGCTATGGAGTTCGACCTGTTACGGACCTTCGTCGAGCACCCCAATCGAGTTCTGAACCGCGACCAGTTATTAGAGCTTGCACATCACAAGGACGCGGACGTTTTCGACCGTTCGATCGACACGCGCATCGTGCGACTACGGCAGAAGATCGAAGAAGATCCTCGCCACCCGCAGGCGATAAGAACCGTGCGGGGGGCTGGCTACATGTTCGCCATCGCCCGCTGATCTGAAGTTCACGCGGCGATCCTCCCGGCAACCAATAGCAGACGCTTAAGCGGAACGTCCGCTACTGACGCACAATGTTCACCTGGCGGATCGTTCCGAAAGGGCCGGCTCGGTCAAGCACGAAGCCTCCCTTCAACTCGCATCCGGCCGCGCATTCGAGTGTGCCGACTTCCAGATACCCGCTGACGGCGTTCGCCAACACGATGTTCAACCCTGTGGGACGGTCGAGAGCACCGGTTAGAAAGACCAATCCTCCGGTCACCTCACTGGCGATCACATCCTCCTTGGTGAAGGAAGCGTTTGCCCCAGGTGAGCGGAACTCGAACGATCGCAGTGCGGTTCGAGGAAGAACGAACCCGTTCTGGGGAAGGACAACCGCTGGAAAGCTGGGCAAGGTCGTTTGCGAGCCGGCCGGCACCAAGGTGGCCTGCGACGTATCAACCTTGAAGCGAACCTCAAACTTTAGGTTGGTGTGAACGCTGCCGAAGACCGGATCAGAAGCCGGGTCTCTGACGATCTCGCCGGTGACTTGGTACTCGACGATAGCTGCCGAACTGCCAGCCGAGCTTGCGAGTAGGAGAGCCGCTAAGAGCATACGCCAGCCACCATGGCC
>JALYFY010000740.1 GCA_030777385.1 Pseudomonadota bacterium
GTTGAACTCCATCCCGGCTTCCTGGACCCGCGCCAGCGACTGCTCCGACAGCTCGCGGAGCGCTTGGCGCTGCACCGTCTGCCCCTCCGCCGCGCAGTCCAGCAGGATCTGCTGCTCCTCGGCCGAATAGGTGTCGAAGATGGGCTTCGAGAAGAGCACCATGAAAGGCGTGTAAGCGTGACGCGTCTCGGTCAGGTAGTCCTGCACCTCGAAGAACTGCGAGGTGTCGATCGTCACGTAGGGGTTTTCCTGCGCGTCGATGGTGCCCGTCTCCAAGGCGGTGAACACCTCGCCGAAGGCCATCGGCATCGCGTTCGTCCCGAGGTTCGAGAAGGTGTCGAGGAAGATGTCGTTCTGCATCACCCGCACCCGCATCCCCTCGAGGTCCTCGAGCTTCGTCACCGGGCGCACGGAGTTCGTGAGGTTGCGGAAGCCGTTCTCCCAGAAGGCGAGGTTGACGAGGCCCGACGCCTCCATCTTGCCCGAGATCATCTGCCCGAACTCGCCGTCGAGGATGGCATCGGCCTCCTGCTCGTTGGCGAACAGGAAGGGCAGGTCGAACACGCCCAGCGCGGGCTCGATCCCCACGAGCGGCGAGGTGGAGGTGACGACCATCTCCTGGGTGCCCGACCGCAGCGCCTGCGTCGCGTCGAGGTCGTTGCCGAGAGAGGCCGACCAGTGGGCGCTGAGCGTCCACGCCCCGCCCGTGCGTTCGTCGAAGCAGGCCTGCATGGCCGTCACCCCGTTCGCTACGGGATGCGTCTCGGCCACGCCGTTGGAGATGGTGATGGTGCGCGTCTCGACCTGCGCGGCGGCCGGCAGGGCGGCGGCCGTCGCAAGCAGCGCCGCGAGGGCGGTCTGGGTCAGTTTCATTCGTGTCTCCTCCCATAGGCTTCGTTGATTTGGGCCCGTCAGCGCAGCCAGTTGAGCGGCACCGTCACGATCTCGGGGATCAGGACCAGAAGGAAAAGGAGCGCGATCTGACCGAAAAGAAAGGGCATCACGCCCACGACGACCTGCCCGAACGGAACGCGGGCCACGCCGCTCACCACGTTGAGCACCACGCCCACGGGCGGGGTGAGAAGGCCGATGCAGTTCGCCATGACGAAGATCACCCCGAAATAGACCGGGTCGATCCCGGCCTGCTTCACCAGCGGCATCAGCACGGGTGTGAGGATCAGGATCGTCGGCGCGAGGTCGAGCGCCGTCCCCACGAGCAGCACCAGGATCACGATCAGCACCATCAGGAGCTTGGGCCGGTCGATCACGGGGGCCAGGAAGCCGCTGATCTCAGCCGGGATGTTGGCGCGCGTGATGAGCCAGGAGGTCACCAGCGCGGCGGCCACCAGGAACAGCACGACCGAGGTGATCTTGGCCGCCGACAGGAACACCCCGTAAAGGTCGCGGAGCTTCAGCTCCCGGTAGACGAAAAGGCCGACGAACAGCGCATAGCTGGCCGCGACCACGGCGGCCTCGGTGGGGGTGAACACGCCCAAGCGGATGCCGCCCAGCACGATGACGGGCATGACCAGCGCCCAGGTCGCCCGCGCGGTCGCCTGAAGGCGCGCCCGCATGGGAACGCGTGGAAGGATCGCAACCCGGTCCTTTCGGGCCACGATCATCCAGATCGCCACGAGCGTGAAGGCCATCAGGAGCCCGGGCACGACGCCGCCAAGGAAAAGGCCGGTGATGGACACGTTCGCCGCCACCCCGAAGATGATGAACGCGATGGAGGGTGGGATGACGGGCGCGATGATGCCGCCCGATGCCATCAGTCCGGCGGAGCGCGGAACGTCGTAGCCCGCATCGCGCATCATCGGGATCAGGATGGAGGCCAGGGCCGCGCTGTCCGCGGCGGCCGAGCCCGAGAGCGAGGCCATGATGACTGCGGCAAAGATGGCCACGAGCCCCAGCCCCCCGCGAATGTGACCCACGCATGCAATCGCGAAGTCGACGATCCGCTTCGACAGCCCGCCCGCGTTCATGAGTTCGCCCGCCAGAAGGAAGAACGGGATGGCCAGGAGCGTGAAGGTGTTGGCCCCCTGGATCATCTGCTGCGACAGGATCGAGGCGTTGAAGATGCCCATCCACTGCATCAGCACGATGCCGCAGAACATCAGCGCAAAGGCCACCGGCACGCCGACGGCCATGGTGGCGAAGATCGTGACGAGAAAGACGACGATGGTCATTCGCCACCCCTGTTGATGACGGGGCCGTCGCCCCATTCCCCGGCGAAATGCGCGATCTCGGCATCGCTCGTGCGGCCCGTCAGGATGCGCCAGATCCGGATCGCCGCGATTAGCCCGATGCCCAGCGCGCTGAAATAGCCTACGCCAAAGACCCAGATCATCGACATCTCCACTACCGCCGCTGTCATGGACGCGTTGATGTCGTGCTGGAGCCACGTGCCCCAGAAGAAGACGGCCGCGCAGAACAGGACGATGATGTTGGAGATCGCCATGCAGGCGAGCCGGCCGCTGCGTCCGAACCGGCGCACCAGGGTCTCCACCCCAATATGGCCATGCTCCCCGAAGGTGAGGACCGCGCGATGAAGGTGAGCCAGACGAAGAAGTAGCGCGACATCTCCTCCGAGAAGGCGATCCCGCTGTTGAAGCCGTAGCGAAGCACGACGTTCAGCAGGACCATTCCCGCCATGCCCGCAAGTAGTCCGATCAGCGCCCATTCCAGGAGGCGCGTCATTCCTGCGACGACCCTGTCCATCGCGTCTCCTCCCTCGGGCCCGCTGAAGGACCGCCTTGACCCCCCAGCCTTCGGGCCAGAGAACGCCATAAAGGGGGTCCCTGGTTCAGAAGGCAGCCTCCGGGGCCGGTGATTTGTTCGGAGTGGACCACGTCGGGAACGTCGTTGCCAGCCCATAAGCATGCTCTGGAGCCGGACAAGCAGGCAGGAGGTCCGCCGGATCGTCCTGGCCGCGCGCAAGCACGATCTCGCCGGGCATCGGCCTGAATGCGCGAACGGGCCCCCATCGAGCATTGCTTCTGACAGCACCGGACAAGATATTCTGATTTGATTGAGGCAGATGCGGGCGCAGCCTAGAAGGAGCGGATGCGGCTTTGCCGCACGCTCCCGAGGCACCACTGGCACAACG
>JALYFY010000741.1 GCA_030777385.1 Pseudomonadota bacterium
TACGATCTGGAAGTGATGACGACTGAGGCCGTAAGAGATGTCTTGCGCTCGTCGAAATACTATCAGGCGATCTACGATCCTGCATCGTTTCACTTCCATCCCCTCAATTATGCCCGGGCCCTCGCAAGGGCCATCGAAGCCTTGAGCGGAAGGATCTTCGAGGGATCTCGCGTGATCAGCTGCAATGTCGAGGGCGCAGAAAAGATCGTCAGAACGGCACGCGGCGAAGTCAGGGCACGCGACGTGATCCTGGCAGGCGGCGGCTATACGGACGATCTGATGCCCCGCCTGCGCCGCAGCATTCTGCCTATAGCAACTTACGTGCTTCTGACGGAGGCGGCACCGGAGAGGATCGCGGAGGCGGTGCGCACGCCGATGGCGATCAGCGACAACCGTCGGGCAGGCGATTACTATCGTCTCGTCGACGAGGGAACACGGCTTCTTTGGGGAGGGCGGATTACGACGCGCACGACCGAGCCGCGCCGTCTCGCGGACATGATGCAACGGACAATGATCTCCACCTATCCCCAGCTTCAGGGCGTGCGTGTGGAGACGGTGTGGTCAGGCCTCATGGCCTATGCGCGCCACCTGATGCCGCTCATCGGGCAACTCCGCCCGGGTGTCTGGTACGTCTATGGATTCGGCGGACGAGGCATGAACACAACTGCCATTGGAGGCCGAGTGATTGCAGAAGGCATCCTCGGCACGAGCGACCGATATCGCCTTTATGAACCCTTCGGGCTCGTGTGGAGCGGAGGTCCTTTCGGACTCGCTGCAGCCCAGCTTACCTACTGGACCTATCAGGCCATGGATCTTGCCAAGGAGCGTCAGGCGGCTCGCGCCGCCTGATCGATGCCCTTGAGAATGGGTTAATCGTACCCAAGACGCATGCGACGTTCGAGGAAACGGCTGTAGGCGCCCATCCCATAGGAGAACACCAAGAATACGACAGCTGCGAACACGTAGCCCTCCAGCACGGCAATGCCTACCCAGTTCGGATCGGTCATCGCCGTGCGAACGGTGGAGAGGAAATCCAGAAGGCCGATGATCGTGACGAGCGTCGTATCCTGGAAGAAGCCGATGGAAATGTTCACGAGCGGCGGAATGGAGACTTTCAGAGCCTGCGGCAGAACGACAAGGCGCATGGCATGCCAATAATGCAGGCCCATAGCGCTGCAAGCCTCGTGCTGACCTCGCGGGATCGACTGCAAGCCACCACGGACTGCTTCTGCAATGTAAGCGGCCGCGAAGATGATGATGGCGATCTGTGCCCGCAGCAGTTTGTCTACCGTCATGCCGCTCGGCATGAAGAGCGGCAGCATGACGGAAGCCATGAACAGGATGCTGATAAGAGGAACGCCGCGAATCATCTCGATGAAGATGATGGCGATGACGCGAATGGCCGGGAGCTTCGAGGAGCGTGCTAGGGCAAGCACAACGCCTAAGGGGAACCCGAAGGCGAGCCCGACGGCCGAGAGCAGGAATGAAAGCGGCAGGCCGCTCCACTGCGTTGTCGGCACGTAGGAAAGTCCGAAGACACCGCCCCAAATCAGGATCGCTGTTGCGGCGATCGTCGCGCCCCAGAGAACGAGAAGGCTTCTGCGCCAAAAGCGGGGGATCATCGTGATCCCGATCGCACCTAAAAACAGGATCATGGCGAGCAGTACGCGCCAATGCTCGTCGTAAGGGTAGACCCCGAAAACCATGAAGCGCAACTTCGCTTCGTAGAAGGGCCAGCAAGCGCCATTCCCCACCTTGCAGGCCTGAGCCCCGCCTTCCGTGATGGCCCGGGTCACGAGCCAGCCGTAAGCGCCTTTGACTCCAAGCCAGAGGATCCACAAGCAAGCCAGCGTGATAATGGCATTGACAGGGGTCCCGAAGAGAGGCTTGAGCGTGCGATGGAGGAGACGGCGCTCCACATCCGGTTCCCGCTGAACCGGCATTTTCAGCTGTGCTTCGGCAATGTCGGTCGCGGTCGTCATGCCCTAGCGCTCCTTCAGCGCGACGCGGCTGTTGTACCAATTCATGAACAGGGAGATCATGATCGACAAGCCGAGATAGACCAGCATGAAAATCGCAATCCCCTCAATGGCTTGTCCTGTCTGGTTCATGGTGGTGTTCGATACCATGACGAGATCTGGATAGCCGATGGCAATCGCAAGCGACGAATTTTTGAAGAGACTCAAATAGCTGCTGGTGAGCGGAGGGATAATGACACGGAGTGCCTGTGGCAACACGACGAGGCGCATCGTCAACCCGTCTTTTAAGCCCAGTGCACGCGCTGCCTCCCATTGCCCTTTGCGTACTGACAGAATCCCGCTTCTCACGATTTCGGCGATGCCGGCCGAAGCCGAGAGGGCAAGGCCGACAAGAAGAGCTGTAAACTCTGGAGTGAGCTGAGAGCCGCCCGTTAGTCTGAAGCGCCCCTTTTCTGGGATGCTCATCGAAAATTCAGGCTGTACGATGAGAGCTGCGAAAACAGCCGGGAGGAGAAGAGCCAGCGCAACCAGAGGCCAAGTGATCCGCACCCTGCCTGTTCTGATGCGTTCAGCCGTTGCCCGGCGGTGTATGAAAATTCCGAGGGCTCCTCCGAGAATCAGTGCCAAAAGAATGACCGTGTGGGCGCTTGTCCATACTAGGGACGGTACGGTCAGGCCGCTGTTGCTCAGGAAAACATGGGGCAGAATTTCCCATGCCTCGCGCACGGACGGCAGGCCCGTAACGATAAGGGCGTACCAGAGAAAGAGATAAAGCAGGAGAGGCACATTGCGCAGCGCTTCAACATAGAGAAATGCCAAGAAGGCGAGCAGCGGGTTGCGAGAAAGACGGGCGATGCCAACGAAAAGACCGATGATCGTGGCGAGAGCCACGCTCCAGATCGAAACCCAAATCGTGTTGACGATGCCGACGAGGATGGCGCGGCCGTAGGTATTGGTCGGCTTGTATTCGATCATCGACTGGCTGATGACGAAGCCGGCTTCACGGCCCAGGTAACCAAAGCCGGTAGCGATGTTCTGCTCTGCCAGCTTTTGCGATACGTTCGAGAATAGGTAAAGTCCGACAAGAACGATGCTGCCGACGGCAATCACCTGATAGAGGATAGCTCGAAAGCGGATGTTATAAAGAAGGCTCGTCCCGCTCGACGCATCGATGCGCATGATGATCCTTTCCGATTCTGCTGAGGGCGAAACGGGCGGCCGTGGGGCCGCCCGTTGATCTCAGGCTACCGGAACGGCGGCGCATAAAGCAGGCCGCCCTTGGTCCATAGTTCGTTCGGGCCGCGCGTGAGGCCTAACCGGGTCTTCGGGCCGAGATTGCGATCGAAGACTTCAGCGTAGTTTCCGACGGACTTGATGATGTTGTAGGCCCATTTGTTGTCGAGGCCGAGCATCTTGCCGAAGTCGCCGTTCACGCCGAGCATGCGCTGGATCTCGGGGTCCTCGCTCTTGAGATACTCATCCACATTGGCCTGGGTGACGCCCTTCTCCTCTGCGCCGATGAGAGCATAGACCGACCAGTTCAGAATATCGCGCCAGTTCGGATCGTTCTGGCGGATAGTCGGAGCGAGGGGCTCTTTCGAGATGGTCTCGGGCAGAACCACGTATTGCGCCGGATCGTTGGCAATGGCGCGCACGGAGGCCAAGTCCGAACGGTCCGTGGTGATGGCATCGCAGCGTCCATTGAAGAAAGCATTCCGCCACTCGTCCGAGTTCTCGAACACCACGGACTCGTACTTGATGTTCTTGGGACGGAAGAAGTCTTCGAGGTTCTGGAGGGTCGTAGTGCCGGGCAGCAGGCAGATTGCCGCGTCGGCGAGTTCGCTGGCGCTCTTCACATTGAGTTTGGCCGGTGCCATCAATCCTTGGCCATCGTAGAACACGACCGGCCCGAAATCGAGACCAAGAGATGCGTCGCGCGAGAAACTCCAGGTGTTCTGGCGGGACAGAATGTCTACCTCGCCGGACTGAACCGCTTGGAAGCGGACGTTGGTGTTGAGCGGAACGTATTCGACCTTCTCAGGGTCGGCGAAGATCGCAGCCGATACGGCCCGGCAGATGTCGACGTCGAAGCCGCGCCGAACGCCTTTATCGTCGGCATACGAGAAGCCGGGGGCAACCGGAGACACGCCGCAGAGAATCTTGCCGCGCTTCTTGACCGTATCGAGCGTCGCTTGAGCGGATGCCGGCGCCGCCGAAACGGCCGTGACACCGGCGATGACTCCCATCGCGAGCCAGCGGGCCATAGATTTGGATTGCATCGTTTCACTCCCTCTTTCCTTGCGCCTTATCTGGTCGCTACCGCATCAAGCTAGACCCGAAACAACTGGAGTTTCAAGGGCAGATTTTCCCAGCGTAAAGCGACAGAGACCTTGCGGCTGCCTAAAAGGTATGCAAACTCGTCAATCCTCAACTGCAGCGGATGCTGCAACCGATCCTTGCTGCGCGAGTGGTCCATGCCCATCCTGCCCAAAGCCGACATCGTTCTCACAAACGGCCGTATCTTTCGCGGCATCTCAGAAAAGGTGACCGAAGCCGTTGCCCTCTGGGCCGGACAGGTCTTGGCAGCAGGATCCGCCGCCGACATGGAGCCGCTCATCGGCCCGTCGACGAGGGTGATCGATCTTGCAGGCCGCCTTGCAACTCCAGGCTTGTGCGACTCCCATATGCATCTTCTCCCTTACGGAGTGATCATGGGGCATGTGGATGTGCGTGCTTCTTGCGCACCGACCCTTGCTCAATTGCTCGAAAGGGTTAGGGAGCGTGCAGCCGTCACGCCTCCTGGGCAATGGATCCAGGGGCGCGGATATGACCAGTTCGAGCTTGATGTCAGGCGCCACCCCCTTCGTGAAGAGCTCGATGCCGTAGCACCTGATCACCCCGTTGCGATCGTGAGAGCCTGCGGTCATGTGACGATCTGCAACTCGAAGGCGCTTGAACTTGCCGGCATCGACGAAGCGACTCCCGTTCCGCAGGGAGGTGCCATCGAGCAGCGCGACGGGCGACTGACCGGCCTGCTGGCCGAAACCGGCCGTGACCGTCTCAAAGCCGTGCTGCCGGAGCCGACGGATCAGGAGCTCGTCCAGGCGATCGACGACGCCGGCAGAGCATGCCTGTCCTATGGCATCACCAGCGTGATGGATGCAGGTGTCGGCATGAGGGCAGGCTACCGCGAGGTCGCGGCCTATCGCACGGCCCAGCGACTTGGCCGCCTGCCGGTTCGAACCACTCAATGCCTGCTCGGTGGCCCGGGGGGCATCGTGGAGCAGGCCTATGCCGACGGGGTGGTAACCGGCGTAGGCGATTCCATGTTGCGCGTCGGGCCTGTGAAGATCTTCACCGACGGCAGCGCCGGCGGCAGGACCGCCGCCATGACGGAACCTTATGTCGGGGAACCCAGAACCACCGGGCTGATGCTCTTGCACGACAACGAAATGAACGATCTTGTGCATGACTATCACGCAAAAGGCTATCAGCTTGCCGTTCATGCCATTGGGGATGCTGCCATCGAGCAGACGCTCAATGCGTTCGAGCTTGCCCTTGAGGCGATGCCGGATCCGGACCGCCGCCACAGGATCGAGCATGCGGGTTATGCAAGGGCTGACCAGAACGCGCGTATGAAGCGCTTGGGCGTTCAGCCGGTGCCGCAACCCGTTTTCATCTACGATTTCGGGGATCTATATGTTTCCGTCGTGGGCGAAAAGCGAGCAAAGCCGTCCTATCCCCTCAAAACCTGGATCGATCTCGGCTTCAGGCCTGCAGCGGGCAGCGACGCTCCGGTTTGCGACATCAATCCCTTCCCGAACTTCTTCTCGATGCTGACGCGCAAAACGTCCCATGGAACCGTCATGGATGAACGGGAGGTGGTGTCCATCGAACAGGCGATCACCGCGTTCACTGAGTTCGGGGCTTATGTGAACAAGGCCGAGCATGAATGGGGCCGTCTCGTGCCAGGTCTTGCAGCGGATGTCGCGGTTTTCTCTCGTGATCTCCTTACAGCTTCGCCAGAGGAAATCCTGCAGGATACCCGATGCGATCTCACGATCCGGGGCGGAGAGGTGGTCTTTGACCGCCATGGAGAAACGGGGCGGTAGTCCATTCCAATCAGCCGCAAGGCCGTCGATGCAATCAAAAAGGCCCCGTGATCCTCGGGGCCTTTTTCCATTCTACCCACTTGGATGAGACAAGTCAGCCGCGGATCGGGAAGACACGGGGGCTCAGTTGTTCGAGCTCTCGACCGGCCCAATCGCGCTGCGGGGCGGCCGCAATGGCCTCGGCTTGTCCCCTGCGCAGCATCTCGATATCCTCGCCAATATCGAAATCCAAAACCTCGCCATTTCGGACAACCTGCCGGCCATCGACATAGACATCCTTGATGGCTCTGTCGTTGGCTGAGTAGACGAGGCTGCGGATAGGTTCGTAGTCGGGCTGCATATAGGGGTTGCTCATGTCGACGACTGAGAAATCCGCTTTGCATCCTGGTGCAAGGCGCCCAAGATCCGGGCGGCGGATCATGTCGGCTCCGACCGCCGTTGCCGCCATGAACGCATCCTGTGTCGTGGAGGCCGTGAAGCTCCCCGCGATGATGCGGCCGGCATAGCAAGCCATGCGAAGCTCATCGAGCATGTTGTGGGGGAAGCTGTCCGTGCCGATGCCGCAGCGGATGCCTGCCTTCACGTAGCGGCTTAGCGTATTCAAAGCGATGCCGCGTCGCGCGAAGACGACGGGGCAGTGCGCTACCTGAGCGCCGCTATCGCGTAGGCGCTCGAAATCGTTTGCGTGAGGCCAGTGCAGCCAAGGATGATCGTTCAGGAAGATGCAGTGGCCGATGATCGTGTCCGGGCCGAGCGCTCCGATCTTGTCCAGCCATTCGATGGGTGTGGAGCCATAGCGGCGCATGATCTCCTGAAACTCCACGATGCTCTGGGCGGCGTGGATCTGGATCGGTTGGCCTCGCTCCCGAGCCGCATCAAGCGCGTCGCGAATCTGCCCTTCCGTGCAGGTATCGATCTGGGCCGGACCGATGAAGCCCGTGATGCGTCCACTCGGATGCTTCGAGGCCGCATCGGCGATATCGATGGCCTCGCGCAGCAACCGGTCGCCTGTCGCGGGATCGAGATCGTACTCCACCGAGTGACCGTTTGTGGTCTTCCATGGCCCTGATCGGAACATTCCCCAGAGCACGGCTCGAATGCCGGTCTCCGCATACTCGTCGGCCCAGGTCTCACGGGGCCTGCCGAGATCGCAGATGGTCGTCACGCCGCTCTTCAGCAGTTCGGATGCTGCAACCCGCAGCGCCGGGCGTGTATATTCGGGACCGATCTGGAAAACCGGCATGAATTCATAGAGAGAACTCTGACCGAGGCGCGGGCTGCCCAGTTCCTCCAGCATGCCCTTCCAGCCTGGTTCGTGGCCGGGATGGCTGTGGATGTTCACAAAGCCGGGGATGATCATCATGCGGCTGGCGTCGACCTCTGCATCAACAGAGCCGGAGTAGCCGTCGCCAACATGGACGATATCCGCACCGCGGATCACGAAATCCGCGTTGCGGAGGTAGACATGGGAATGAGCAGCCTCATCCCAGGCGACGATCCAGTCACAGTTCCGGAAGAGAGTCGTCTTGGCGACAACACTGGTCATTTCAGACTCCATGAGAGTAGGCAGAGGCATTTTTGTGGAATGGTCAACGAAGATCAATGGGCCGTGCTTTGCGACAGACGGACATGGCCTACTGCCATGACGACCGCCGCCTGTGTGGGCTCCACGACCGGAATACCGACGGCTTCTTCCAGGGCTGCTCGAAATCTGGCCATCCCGGCGCACCCCATCACGAGAACGTCGGCTCCATGGGAATCCTTCAGCGTGCGGCCAACCTCGATCATGCGGTTCAGCGCCCGGTCTTCGTCGGACAGTTCTGCGACACCTAAGCCGATCGGCAGGTCTGCCGCAAAGCGATCCAGGACTCCCATGGCACCGAAATACCGAAGATGCCTTGGAACGGATGTTGGCAAGATGGCAATGACCCCAAACCGCTGCCCGAGGGTGAGTGCGGTCAGAACCCCGCATTCCGCGATCCCGAAGACCCGGCGGCGGCTCTGCTCGCGCAGCGCATGGAGGCCTGGATCGGAGAAGCAGGCAACGACAAAGGCGCCCGCGCTGTCCTCCAACTCGGCCGCTTTCCGCAGCATCGGGATGATGACGCCGTCCACATCCCGTTGTGACTGGATGCCGGGCGGCCCCTCGGCGAGCGCCAGGCATACGATGTCAGGTCCATCGACGCTGCGAAGGGGAGATACAGCCTTGTCGATTTCCGCAGTGACGGTTTGGGATGAGTTGGGATTGATCACATAGACCGGCGAGCCCATGATTGTCTGGTCCTCAGCGAGCAAGAGGCAGGGAATAAGGAGCAAGGGTCGATAGCGGACGGCCCTGCGGATCGTCCCGTTCGGCCCGTCGGCAGGCGCGCCTTTGCGCATCCTGCAACTCCCGAACCGCTCCATCGTAGTCCAGATTGACGACGTGCCTATCCTTCAGGACGGGTTGGCCGTCTACATAGACGTCGCGGATAGCGCGCTCTGCCGCGCAATGGATCAAATTGCGCAGCGGATCATGAATCGGCTGCATGGCCGGATGACTTAGATCCACGAGGACAATGTCCGCTTTGGTGCCGGATGCCAGGCGTCCGAGATCGCTGCGACCGAGAGCTTTTGCTCCACCGCTTGTTGCGGCAGCAAACAGGCTGCCTGTATCGAGATCGAAGACGCTGCGGCCCGAGACGCGCGAAAGGATGAGCGCCTCTCGCAACTCCTCGAGCATATTGAAGGGATAGCTGTCCGTTCCGATGCCGACATTGACGCCTGTGCGGCGATAGGCGCCGAGGCTTTCCAGGGTCATGCCGCTGCGCGCAAAGGTAACGGGGCAATGCGCGACAGAGGTGCCGCTCTTGGCGAGCCGCGTGAGGTCGTCACGGCTGCGCTGCCGGGTCCAGGAATGATGGTCGAGGAAGATGCAGTGGCCGAGGATCAGGTCCGACCCAAGGACTCCCATGCGCTCAAGCATTGCCGGGGCGGTCTCGCCGGTCCTGCGCAGCAACTCCTCGTGCTCAGCCATAGTCTGGGCGGCATGGATGGTGATGCGCATCCCGCGGCTGCGGGCCTCGGCAACAGCGTCCTGTATCAGCTCCTCGGAGCATGTTTCGATTTGCGATGGCGCGATCACACCATCGACGCGTCCGCTGGGGTGCGCGCGGGCTTCGTCCACGAAAGCCAGTGCTTCGGCGTAGCGTTCCCGCCCCTGAGCTTTGTTCCATTCGAAGTCGAGGCGGTGGCTCCCGGCCATGCGCCACTGCGCCTCTCGGAAGCCTGGTGCGAGGTATGACCGCAATCCACTTTCAGCCGCGAGAGAAAGCCATTTGGGGGCCGGAGACGCAATGTCGAGATAGGTGGTTACGCCGCTGCGCATCAAGTCGCTCAGCATCACCGTCTGGCAAGCGGCCTTGGCATCCGCATCGGAATCGATCAACGCCGAATATTCGTAAAGGGCATTGCCCCAAAGAGCGGCGGTTCCAACATCCTCGAACAGGCCCTTGGCAATCGGCTCGTCGCCAGAATGGCAATGGATGTTGACGAGACCGGGCATCACCATGATGCCTGAGCCGGCAATTTCCTCGTCGGCATGGCCTTGATATGCGTGGCCTACATAGAGGATACCGGCTTTGGAGAAGGCCACGTCGGCATCCTGCATGTAGACATGCTGCGAGGCGCTCTCGTCCCACGCGACCACCCAAGCTGCACGTCGAACAACCGTTACTGTGTCAGTCATGATCTACCGAGCCGATGCAAATGCGTTGAATGCTGAAGAGCCAGCTTGATGGCCGGGTCTAAGGATGTTCTGATCACAGGAGCTGCGCGCCGAAATTGGTAGCGGGATCGAATTCCGGACTCAGTCGTCCAGTTGGACGCATGGCGGCCGAGCAGTCGCGCAGTTGCAATTGTCCGGATCCCGGCGTTGCCTGTATCCTCCCATCGGCAATGATGGTGTCGCCGCGGCGCAGGACTGTCTCCGGCCAGCCCTTTAGCCTGCGGCCCGCAAAGGGATTGTAGCCGACATTGTCATGTAATCCGTCATCCGTGAGCGTCACCTCCCGGTCCGGATTCCATATCGCGATGTCCGCATCGGCGCCGACCGCGACGGCGCCCTTTCGAGGGTGAAGCCCGTAGATCTTCGCCGGTGCTGTGGCGGTGAGCTCCGCGAATTTCTCAAGGCTCGACCGCCCTTGGCTGACCATGGCGTCGAAGAGCAGCGGCAGGCGGGTTTCGAGCCCCGGCAACCCGTTCGCGATCTGCTTGAAATCTGGGTTTGAGCCCGCAGCGAGCTTGCCGCTCGCATCAAATCTGTAAGGCGCGTGGTCGGAGGAGACGACTTGAAGGTCTCCAAGATCGAGACCCCGCCACAGTGCTTCCTGATCGGACGTCCTACGGGGAGGAGGGCTGCACATCCATTTAGCCCCTTCAAGACCCGGCCGGTCCAGGTCGTGCGCCGTCAGGAACAGATATTGCGGGCAGGTTTCGGCAAAAACCTTGATGCCTTCACCGCGCGCCCGCCGAATGACGGCAGCGCCTTCCGCCGTGGAGACATGAAACAGCATGACAGGTTGGTCTAGGAGCTGAGAGAACCGGATGAGACGTTCAAACGCCTCGATCTCACAAACCCGTGGATGACTGACGCCATGGAATTTCGGTTCGGTGTAGCCGCGCGACACGAGCCTGTCAGCCATCCACCTGATCATGCCGTGGTTCTCGGCATGCGCGCAGACCAAGGCTCCGTGCTTGCGGGCCACCATCATCACGTCGAGGACCTGCTCGTCGAGCAGGCGTACGCGATCGTAGGTCATGAAGATTTTGATCGACCGGTGCCCCGCTTCGATCAGTCGGGGCAGATCCTGCTCCAACGTTTCTGGGGTCGGATCGGAAATCCAGAGATGGAAGGCGTAGTCCGTCACTGCGCCAGCGGCAGCAAGGCGCGCGTAGTTCTCCACGACATCGCGCAGCCTGTCTCCTCGATGCTGGGCAGCAAAGGAAATGACCGTGGTTGTGCCACCGAATGCGGCGGAGCGGGTTGCTGTCTCGAATGTGTCGGCATTCATCAATCCGCCACCGGAGAGCTGCTCGATGTGACAATGGGCATCCACGCCGCCAGGGAGAACGAACTTGTCGGTGGCGTCGATGGTCTGCGGCGCCTGCAGATCCCGCCCAAGAGCGGCGATCACTCCGCCCTGGATCGCAACATCCATCAAGGAGACACCTTCAGTGGTCGCGACACGCCCACCCTTGATGACCAGGTCGTACTCGGCCAAGGAATCCCCCAGAGCTCAGGATTGCGAATTCTTCTGTTGTTCCAGATCCCAATGTATGCGGATGAAGCAAGCCTCAGCAAGAAGAACTTGAGAGTGATGTGAGGTTAAAGCTGCGGTTCGGGGTTTCACTATGTCTCAACAACTTCCGATCCCTTTCAGCCTCAAGGGTCTTTTGCACTGCAGCATCTGCACCGGCGATGCCGTCATGCAGATGCCTTACGATCTTGAGAGATTGGAGGGCGCAGAACTAGTGTGGAAACCATAGGCGACAAGGTTCGTTCATCTGATAGCTGCCCCGTCAGGAATGCAGTTGTCCGTTACCTGACAAAAGGCCGAGCATCGACTCCGGTCGATTCTCGAACGCCACTCTAATCCTAGAGAAAAAGAGAACGATCGGTTTCGCTCAGGGAGGACAACTCAATGAGAACTTTGACCAGAACCGTACGCTTGATGCCGTGGGTGGGCGCTCTGCTCGCAAGCACGGCGATTCCGGCTTTTGCCGACATGTCGAGTGCGGTGCGCTCCACCTCGCAGCAGGTGCAGGGCCTCCAGGCTCCGGCGGAAATCATCGTTGATCATTGGGGCATTCCGCATATCTACACAGCCAACCAGCACGACGCATTCTTTATGCAGGGCTATAACGCGGCGCGCGATCGGCTTTGGCAGATCGATCTCTGGCGCAAGCGTGGCCTTGGGCTGCTCGCCAGGGACTTCGGCCCCGATTACGCAGACCAGGACCGGGCCGCTCGCATGTTTCTTTACCGCGGTGACATGGACAAGGAGTGGGCTGCCTACGGCCCCAACGCCAAGAC
>JALYFY010000742.1 GCA_030777385.1 Pseudomonadota bacterium
ATTGTGGAACACCGTTCCGCGATAATGCTAGAAAATCGAGAGCGTCAAGTCAACAGAGCTGATTTTGGGTCTGGTCGGACGCAGCCTGCTTCTTCAGTTCGTGACGAGGTGGCTGAACCCGCTTTGATCAATCCGCAGACAAGCCTCCCCTTAGTCGATGTTTCACCTAATGGAACGCTGTTTCACGCTGTTGACACGCTTTCTCCGGGTCTTTAGTCCTCTTGGCCAGGCTGCCCGGGCAAGGGCGGAACTTCTGGGGAGGTGAGAAGCCGGCATGAAGATTGAACGCATTGAGGTGTCCGTCACCAACTTGAACCAGCGCCTTCAGCGCATGCGCTCCACCGGCGTTTACGATACTGGTGGGGAGGGCGACCTCCTCGGCAAACCGATCCTTGTCCGGGTCTTCTGCGAAGGCGTGGTAGGCTATAGCCAGATCCGACCGCTCGCGCCGCACCATTCCATGGCTGACACCTACGGGAGCGTCATGACGGTCATTCGGGAAGTTTACGGCCCGAAGTTGATCGGACAAAGCATCTTCAACATCGAGGAGATGCATAGGATGTTTGACCGGACGGGACCGGCTAACTTCAACGCCCGCGCTCTTCTCGACCACGCGCTGCATGACGCGATGGGCAAGGCTCTGGGCCAGCCAGTCTATAATCTGATCGGCGGGCTTTCGCAGGAGCGCCTGCCGCTGGAATGGTCGATCAGCATGGCGGAAAACGTCTCAAAGATCGTCGACGACGCTAAGCGCGCTGTCGATGAGTTCGGAATCCGCGTCCTTTGTATCAAAGCCGGCCATCCGAAGGGCTGGCGCGAGGATGCGCGTAATTTCACCGCTGTGCGCGAGGCCGTCGGGCCCGACGTGTCGATCGGCATGGACCCGAACACCGGCTGGAGTGTCACCGACACGATTCAGATCCTGCGCGCGCTCCAAGACCTCCGAGTGGACTACGTCGAGCAGCCGGTGGACCGGGCCGACCTGAAGGGAATGGCTGCCATCCGTCGGGCGGCGACTGGTGTGCCCCTGATGGCCGATGAAAGCTGCGGCAGCCTGAAGGACGCTCACGCCATCATCGCGGCCGAAGCGGCCGACGTCCTCTGCATCAAGCTCTACAAGCACGGCGGCATCACACCGGCCCGCAAGATCGCTGCCTTGGCAGAGGCCGCCAACATCAAGATCAACTGCGGTGGCCTCGCGGTCCTGTCGCAACTCGAAGCTGCGGCGGGCGCCCATTTCTACGCCAGCCTGCCAGCGGCCCGGGTCATGCCGGCTGGCGAGTTCATCTTCGGCCTAGGCATCATGGGGCCGGATCCTCTCGTTCCGGAAAGCGACTTCAAGATCAAGGACGGTCATGTCACCCCGCCGAGTGGTCCCGGCTTCGGTATCACAATCGACGAGGATGCGCTCAAGGCGCATACGCTGAAGATGGAGGCGGTCCAGTGAGCGATGCTCTCGTCAATTCTCCCGCAGTCACCCCGACGGCCGAGACTGTTCCTGTCACGCGCGAACTGGGGCGTTGGGTAGCCGAACTTCAGTATGACGACGTCCCGGGCGATGTCATCGCACATGCCAAGATGTGCCTTCTGGACGCGCTTGGCTGCGGTCTGTTCGGCTCGGCCCAAGTCTGGAGCCGCATTGCCGCGGAAGTTGCGGCTGAGGCGAGCGGCGGGCGCGGGGCCCTCCTCTTGGGGCGTGCTGATACTGCTTCGCCTGCCGACGCGGCTCTCGCCAACGGGACGGCAATCCATGGTTACGAGATCGATGACGTGCATGTCTCCTCGTCGTATCACCCGGCTTCAGTTTCAGTCCCTGCGGCTCTGGCTGTCCTGGGCAGCAGGGGAGGGAGCGGTCGCGACCTCCTGCTCGCTCTGGTCGCCGGCTATGAGGTCGGCATCCGCACTGGCATCTGTGCTGGCACCACCCACTCTACGAGCGGTTTCCACGTCACTGGCACCGTAGGGCCGATTGGTGCCGGCGCCACTGCGGCCAAGGCGCTCCGCTTGGACGCTGAACGATCGACCCATGCGGTTGCGATCGGTGCGACCCAAGCCAGCGGCCTCTATTCAGCGCGCATCGGTGCCATGGCCAAGCGCTTCCATGCCGGCCGGGCTTCCCAGAGCGGCGTTATCGCCGCCCTTTTGGCCGAGAAAGGTTTCACGGGCAGTCTGGAAGCTATCGAGGCGCCGTTTGGTGGCTTCATGAGCACGCTGCACGGGCAGTCTGCACCTGCGACTATGCTCGATGGGCTTGGTCGTCATTGGGAAACCGCCCGGGTCGGCTTCAAAGTCTACTCGGCCTGCGCAAGCGCTCACACCACGGTCGATGCGGTCGAGGCGATGATGGGGCAGGGGCTGACAGCCGAGAACCTCAAGGCGTTGACCATCTGGATGACCAAGAAAGGGCATACGAATGTCGGATGGCGCTATGTTCCTGGCGAGGTGGTCTCGGCACAGATGAATGCCTCCTACACGGCCGCTGTGAAGCTGCTCGACGGTGAAGCTTTCGTCCGGCAATACCAGCCGGAGCGGTTGGCCGATCCTCGCGTGCTGGAGATCATTGACCGCATCGATATGCGGCACGACCCGGAACTGGACAAGGCGGGTGCCGCTAAGCGCCACGCCATCCGGGCCGAAGCGGAGTTGCAAGATGGCCGGAAGATCAACGTCGCAGTACAGGATCGTCTGGGCAGCGCCGAGCGCCCTGTTCCACCCGAGCGGATCCGGCAGAAGTTCCGGACCCTCGTTGCAGGCTCGATGGACGCAACGGTAGCAAATGAGATTGAAGCCGTCGTCAGCAGTCTGGACGAGCATGGCAGCCTAGACCGCCTTCTGGCGCTCCTTGCCTCCGCCGCGCCGTCGAAGGAAGGTCCGTAAGGAGGGCAGGGGAGCGCCGGCAAGTTGGTCGTTCAACTGGCACCCAGTGAAATGTCCAGATCGCCCCTGACTGTGCAGCATTGACTTCGCTGGCGGTGAAAGGGATGCACTGTTCGATCACAGGATGGGACAACTGAGCCGATGTCGGAATCGGACGACAACGACCCTGGTAGCTACACG
>JALYFY010000743.1 GCA_030777385.1 Pseudomonadota bacterium
GAATACGCCCTCTTCCGCCGGGGACCTCTGACCATGGCCCCTTCACAGCTCGGAGCCTTCACACGCTCCTCGCCGGACTATGCCACGCCGAACCTCCAGTTTCACATCCAGCCCTTGTCCCTGGACAAATTCGGCGAGGATCCGCAT
Organism: Pseudomonadota bacterium; assembly: GCA_030777385.1. Classification (GTDB taxonomy): domain Bacteria; phylum Pseudomonadota; class Alphaproteobacteria; order Rhizobiales; family Beijerinckiaceae; genus Microvirga. Next base: position 148 of record JALYFY010000743.1, read on the forward strand.
CCCTTCCCGGCCTTCACGGCCAGCGTGTGCAACCTGCGGCCCGCCAGCCGGGGCACGGTGAGGATCCGCAGCAGCAACGCGAGCGAGCCTCCGTTCATTCGCCCGAACTACCTGTCGGCCGACGAAGATCAGAGAGTGGCTGTCGACGCCTTGCGCATCGTTCGGCACATCGTCTCGATGCCTGCCCTGCAGAAGTACCGTCCCGACGAGCATAAGCCCGGCGCCCATCTGACAACGGATGAGGAGCTTCTGCACGGCGCACGCGACATCGGCACCACCATCTTCCATCCGGTCGGAACGGCCAAGATGGGCCGCGACAGCGACCCTATGGCGGTGACGGATGCCCGCCTGCGTGTTCACGGGGTCGAAGGACTTCGCGTGATCGACGCCTCGATCATGCCGGCGATCACGAGCGGCAACACGAATTCGCCGACCCTGATGATCGCCGAAAAGGGAGCGGCGATGATCCTGGAAGACCAGTCGCGCGCGCAAGCACCTGCGGTACAGTCCGCATAAGTGTGGATGCCCACTGGCGCTTCATAAGAAAGTAGGGGCCAAGAGCCCCTACCGACAACAGTCCTTGCCTTGATGAAAGACTTCAGCCAGCGGCTGGCGTCTGCCGGCTGGCAGACAAATGGCTCGAAGCCCATATGGCGGCTTGCGTCCGGTTCTTTGCCTGGATCTTCCGCAGGATCGCCTTGACGTGAACTTTGACCGTCGCTTCCGTGATGTCGAACTTGCGAGCGATGATCTTGTTCGAGTCGCCATCCATGAGGCAGCGCAGAATAACCGTCTCGCGTACAGACAGCCCCTTTGCGGCAGCACCCATTCCATGGGGCTCCTCAGGCGTTGCTGCGTCCTTGCTTTCGCCAGCCTGAGCCTCATGGTCGCGCAGAAGATCCAGAATGGCGCCGGGGAAGATTGCTTCCCCGAGCATCACAAGGTCCAGGGACTTCACGAGAACCTCGTACGAGATCGACTTCTTCAGGTAGGCATCGGCGCCGGCATTGAAGGCGGCGAGCACCTGCTTGATGTCGTACTGCTCCACCAGCATGACCACTTTTGCCGATGGGTTCATTTCCTTCAATCGACGAGCCTGCCAGCAGGTGTCCTCGTGATTGCGCGTCGCATCGATGATCAGCACGACGATGCTGCCATCCTGCACCTGCACGGGCATCGCTTCATCGAGGCTGGAAGCCGCAGATGACGGAGAATAGGCCGTATCGGCGAGGATCCGTTTCAGGCCTTCCCTCAAGAGGGCATTCGGCTCAACGAGGAGCGTCCTGATGGATTGGATGCCGGCAAGCTCCCCTGAATACGGCTCCGTCGAGCGGGCCAATTCCATGTACCTCGAATAGGCCAGGTCTCTGGACGATGAGGCACCCAGGTGAGGCAGACTATCAAGATCGTAGGTTTTCCGCATTGCAGATGCCTTTCTGGTCTTGATTCGCTCAGGCAAATAACAAAATTTCAATCAATTCTTTAGCTTATAATCTCATTACAGGCAATGATTACCCATTCAACTTATGTTAATATTTTTTACTTATACGGTATGCAAACGATATAAAGTATCAAGCAGTGTTCATTCTACTTATGAGCAATCTTTACTTTGCTCTGCTTGCTGAAACCATGGAAAAGGCATGTTCGAAGAACGGCCTTCTACTACGAAATCGCACCGGCCAAGTCAGCCTTCAACGGGCAAGCTTTTGCATGATCAGGCTGGAATGCCGTCTTGAAGACAAGCACTCGGCCAAACCGGCCGTGAACGCAGAAGAACACCCCAGCTCCATTATGATCGAGCCTCGCGGCGATCTTTTGCAAAGTGCCAACTCTTGAAGCAAAAGCCGCGATTGCCGCAGCTTCGGCTTACAAGGCCTTCATCAGCGCGTGCCCCTGTGCGGCCAGATTCTCACTCGACTGGTCCCAGGAAACTTCCGCACCTCCTGCAGACAGGTGATTGACAGCCCACATTGCGGCCTGGGTTCTATTGGCGACCCTGATCTTTCGAAGAATTGCCTTGATGTGAACCTTGACGGTTGCTTCGGCAACATCGAGCTTGCGCGCAATGACCTTGTTTGGCGCGCCCTGCATGAGGCAGTGCAAGATCTCGGCTTCCCGCGCCGACAAGGTCCGGATCGGCGAGTCTTGCATTTCCGAAGATGGAGAGGACTGCAGTGACGATGCCTTGACGGCCGATACCTCTTTCAGCGGCTCATGCTCCTCGCCAAGGCTCGAGATCGCTGCCAGAAATGCCGCCGAAGGGAATACAACTTCGCCCAGAATGACCAGATCGAGATACTTGATCAGCGCCTCGCATCCCGTTGTCGCGAGACAGTATCCGTCAGCGCCCGACTGAAAGGCCGACTTCATATCCTCCAAGTCAAAGCTGTCTGAGAGAATGACGATGCGGGCATGGGAATATTGCTGCTTCAGGGACCAGATGTTTTCAGCCAGCTCCCCGGAGTAGAGGTTCGCGTCGAGGATGAGAAGCAAAGGGGCAGTTAGCTCCCATTGATCCTGCCTGACCCTTGCCCTTGTCAGGTCCTCGGGATGCAACTTGAAGCGCGTGCTGGAGAGGATGTGCTTCAATCCTTCACGAAGCATGGCGTTGTTGCAGCCTAGGATCGTCGTGACCGGCAGGAGGTTTGACATGGACGGAAACCTTTCGCAGAGGTTACCTCGAATTGTACAAATTAATGACTTATTCACCATGCTTAAAAAAGAGGTATGCAAATATGCTTAGGAGGTAGATCCTCATATCTCCTAAGTAGAATCATTGTTTGATGGCGAGATCAATCTACTCCCGGCGAGAACTTTCCAGTCAGTCCGCCAAGAATTTCCACATCAACGATCTATGAATATAGGCCTCTTCATTGCAATCTCATAACGTGAGTGCATCTGCTTTATAGCAAGCAGCTGATCATCCGATATGAAATGGCATTATCCAAGTATAATTCCGCCCCGTGCGAAATGTTGTCGCTGGCAGAATCCAGGCTTCGGGTAGTGCAATCCTGTTGAAGCAACCTAGTCCTCGCCGCGAAGGCAATCGTGCTGCAGAAGGCTGTTCACTTGGGAGTAGCACTCGTCTCGATGGCTGGCTTTTCGCTCGTTTCGGCCACAGGGTTGGCCGCAGGATCCGTCATGGAGCTTAAAGCCACAGCCGCCAGGGGAAATCCGCTTTCCTGGGCGCTGTTCATGAGCGCGATCGCCTTGTTGAGATCCGCCCCCACACCGATGCCCGACTTGTACATGAGCCCGAGCCGGTACTTGGCTTCAGGAACTCCCGCATCGGCAGCCTGCTGCAGCAAGCTCACGGCTCGTTCCGGTGAGGCGTTCACGCCAATACCTTCCGAGTAGGCATGGGCCAAGCCTACAAGCGCTTCGCTGTTTCCTGCGGCAGCCGCCTTCTCCAAGCCTGCAACGATATCGGACACGAGTTCACCGGCAGGACGCAAAGCCAGGAAGCGCGAGAGGCTCTGCCCGGCGGCTGCATTGTCCTTGTCCTGCGCCGCAAGACTATACCACCGCACAGCCTGCTGCTGATCCTCCACCTTGTTGCTGCCGGCAAGCAGCTTTGCAAGGTGAGTTGCAGCGGCACTGTCGCCACGTTCGGCCGCCACCCTTATCAGGTGACCTGCCGCGTTGCGATCTTGGATCCCGCGGGTTCCTCGCTCCAGGTCGAGAGCCACCTGGTATGCAACGCCGGGCTTGAGCTGCGCAGCCCGCTCGAAAAAGCGAAGAGCCGATGACATGTCGGCGGAGCCTTCCGTTCCCTGTGCAAGAGCCCAACCGATGTCCAGAAGGGTGCTGCGCTGACGGCCCTCGTTGACGCCTTCGATCCATTTCAGAGCAGCCGCCTCGTCGCGCTCGAACCCACGGCCCGTTCCGTAACCATACGCGACGTGAGCCATGGCGCGCTCGTGACCGACCCGAGCCGCCCAGAGATACCACTCGGCCGCTTTCTTGGTGTCGACAGGCACCCCATCGCCGCGGTCGTACATGCCCGCAACCGCGAGCACCGAGCTCGAAGCGCCCCGAAGAGCTTCGAAGCGGAAGCGGCGCTCGAGCTTGGCCCGATCATCGGCTCCGAGAACCACCTGGTTGCGGGCCATGATCTTGGCGATCAGGCGCGTGGCCTCGCGATCGCCGCGCGACGATGCAACCTTGGCGGCATCGAGCCCGGTGACAAAGGCCGGTGTGTCCATCTCGGCCGTCAAGGCCGCCTGCCCCAGCCGAAGAAGCCGCGCGGTCGACATGGCACGGAGCTGCGCCTGGGTTGGCGGAACAGGAGCCTGAGCAGCCGGGGCCGCCTGCGCAGCGGTGCCCTGGTTCGGGGCCGCCATCGCGGCAACCGAAGCGCTCGTGAAAAGACAGCTCAGGAGCATGATTGAAGTTATTTTGTTCATCTTGTCTCTCCTATGCACCCAACGCACACGATCATCGTCGGCACTTCACCCGGGCCAGCAACGTTGGTCGCTACTTCCGAGCGGCTCCTTCGGCAGTCTTCAACCATTCCTGCGCAGCTCCGGCGTTGACCTCGGTTCCGAAGCCGAGGGTCATGGCAAGGCTGAGGTTGTACATGGCCTCGGCGTCGCCGGCTTCTGCTGCGCGCTGCAGCCACTCCGTGCTGGCGCGCGCCGATAGCTCGACCCCGTATCCCGACGCATAGGCGCGGGAGAGCTCCTTCATGGCTCCGGTGTCTCCGGCATCGGCGGCCTTCCGCAGCCAGGCCGCACCTGCCTCAGGCTGCGCAGGAACGCCGAAGCCGAGCTGCAGGCTCCGGCCGAATTCGCGCATGCCCGGCGCGAATCCGCCTTCTGCACTCTCCTTGAGGGCCGCCAATGCTCCAGCCCCTTCGCTTCCAGGGCCTGCAGCAAGCCGAGAAAGGTCGGCGGCAACGCTCGCGTCGCCGTTCTTCAACGCTTTCGCCAGCCATTCGACCGCAGCGTTCATGTTCTGCTCGCCGACCTGCCCGGATGCATAACCCCGCCCGAGATAGCGCATGGCCTCCGTTCGTCCCGCGGCGGCAGAAAGCTTGATGTATTCGACAGCCTCCTGCTTGCCCGTCGATCCGCCCACGCCTTCAACCATGGCGCGGCCAATCAGGAACAAGACCGCAGGATCCTTCGCACCTGCTCGCACCTCGTCCTGCGCCCGCTTCAGCCACAGGCTGGACCGCTCGACCTCCGCCGTCTTGTGATAGGCCTGCGAGAGATCGATCATGTCCCTTGCCGTACATACAGGCAGCGTCTCCGCTCGCGAGAGCCAACGGGCAGCGTCAGCATTGTCCTTGGTCGCCGACGCAAGGGTGATGGCGGCCCGGGTGCTGCCCGCATCGGCAGCAGCCTTTCGCCACTCCAAGGGGGTCTTGCCGGTCGATTGCAGCTGCTCGCCCGATGCTTCGGCCAAAGCCAGCATTGCGGCCGCATTTCCTGAAGCAGCCACTTTGTGCAGAAGCTGTACGCCCCTTGCGATCTCAGCGCCCTGGCCGCGTTTTCCGATCAGCAACCGCCCGAGCTCGAGCTGAGCCCCCGGCTCGCCCTCCTGCGCAGCCTCCTCGAGGAATGCACGGGCTGCAGCGTCATCACGCGCTCCACCCTCGCCGCTCATCGCCTTGCGCGCCATCAGCACCAGCGCACGGGAGCGCCCCTCCCCGGGCATCAGGGCAGCGGCGCGCCAGCGCTCCGCAGCCTTCTCGTCAACCGCGACGCCTTGTCCAGTGCGATAGGCATAGGAGAGAAGAACCATGCTCTCGCGATCGCCACGCTCGGCTGCCTGAAGCAGGACTGCTGCCATCCGCTGCGCTGCAGCGGCGTCGGTTGCCGCCTGCGACGCAAGCGCATTGATGCTGCGCGCATGTCCTGCCTCGGCTGCGCGCTGCAGCCAGGCACCGGCCTGCGCCGGATCCTGGGCAACGACCGTGCTGCATGCATAAAGCTCGGCGAGCACGCCCATCGCTTCGGGATTGCCCCTATCGGCCGCCTCCTTGAGAAGCCGCATGGGCTCGTCAGGCCGGCTTGCAGCCTGCGGATGCGCAATCAGAAGCTTCGCCATCTCCGTGAGCGATCCGATGTCGCCCCTGTCGGCAGCCCGACGGTAGAATGTCAGAGCAGCCCTGACATCCGGCTGCCCCTCGACGCCGGCGGCATGCAGCCGCGCAAGTCCGACGAGGATGCTTGTCGTGTGTCCGGGCAGAGCACTTGCCCGGGTCAGCACATCCGCCGCCTTGGGCAGGTTTGGGGCTTCCCCGAACTCGCCGCGATAATATCTTGCAAGAAGCTTGTAGGCTTCGGGATCGGCATTGGCTCCCGCCCGCTCAAGCCAGGTCACAGCCTTCGGCACATCCTTTGGGGCGCGGTCACCGAGGAGCAGCCGCTCGCCCAGCACCGTCATGGCCCGGGGTTCGCCCGCCTCTGCGGCGCGCGCAAGATGTCCGATGAGCACGTCTACAGCAGCTTGAGCCCTGCCCTGCAGATAGATCTCGGCCAAAGCCAGATCGGCCTTGGGATCACCCTGACGGGCGGCCGCCTCGAACCACTTGATCGCCTCCGTCAGACCGCCCGGCACAAGAGCGTCATCGCTCAGGATCGAGGCGATCTCGAACAGGGCGCGGCACTTCCCCTGGCCCAACTCTCCGTAGAGAGTTTGCATGCCCAGATTGACGAGATCGTTCGTGGCCGCTTGGGGCACATCGCCGATCCGCCCGCTCCGCTGGAGACGAGCAAGCCCAATGATCCCATCGACGTTGCCCGCCGCAGAAGCCGCACGGAAGAGGCGTTCAGCCTCCGCCACGTTCGCAGTGCTGATCCGGCCCTGTTCATGCAGCTTGGCCAGCAGAACCGATCCGTCCATGTTCAGCATGGATGAAGCGGTGACCAAATGGTAGGCCGCGCGCTCCGGGTCTACGGGTCCTGCAATCGGGTCGAGCAGCAGTTTGCCGAGGCGGAAATGAGCCCGGCCCCTTCCGGCCCAGGCCCGGTCAGCAAGATCCTCGAGAAGCCGGCGAGCCGTGACGGGATCGCGCGTGATGCCCGCTCCTCCCTCGGAGTAGCGAACCGCAGCGTCGTACATCTCCTCCGGATCGGCGACAGGCTGCGATTTGTCCCATTTGCTCCAATCGCGCGTCAGCTTTGCCTGAGGCTGCGGCGCGCAGATCTTGCTGAAGTCTGCATTGGGGCCCAAGGAGCGAGGCAGCGGGGCCTGGGCATGAGCCGGAGCGCCCAGCAGCACGAGTGCAGCCATCGTGGCGGCCGTGAATGCTCCTGTCATCCGCAGTGCAGTCTCGTTCAACATCGTGCTGTTGAAGCGGATGGGGGTCTTCATCATCGGGCTCCGATCTGCCTTGTTTCTTCCTGCATTCCGCTGTCCTGTGCCGATCATCAAAGTGCGGTCCATCAGCCCGGCCCGGCTGCCACAACGGCCTGCTTTCCGAGGGCTTTGACAGCCTGCGGATGACCGGCTTGAGCGGCCTTCTCGAGCCACTCGCGAGCAGCTGCCCGGTCCTTTTCCGTTGCCGCCTGCTGATGCCGGAGCGCCAAGCGATACATGGCACCGGAATGGCCGCTTTGCGCCGCCTGCCTGAGCCAGCGCTCCGCTTCGCGTGCATTCGGCTTCGCTCCAAGGTCATGAAGACGGTAGAGCTCGAACATCGCAGCCTGTGAGCCGAGGCCAGCGGCCCGCTCGAGCCAGGTCCGGGCAAGAGCCGTATCCGTTTGCGTTCCGACGCCCTTCATCAACGCCCGTGCGACCTCGATCATGGCAGCGGGCGATCCGGTCTCCGCCGCACGAAGGTGGGAGGCGAATGCCCCTTCCGCATCGACCGTTGCACCCAGACCCGAGAGCTTGGCGCTGCCGAGGCGCACCCCTGCCTCAAGCAGTCCGGTCTCGCCTGCCTGCGACAGCCAGTATTCGGACATCTTGCTGTCGCGAGCCAGGCCGCCGCCGTAGAGATAGGCTGTCCCCAGACGCACCTGACCCTCGGGATCTCCCTGGCGGGCCGCCTGGGTGTAGAACTCCGCCGCCGTGCGACGGTCCCGCGGCACGCCCTCGCCCCGGGCATAAGCGTCCCCGAGGGCAAGCTGCACCTTCGTGTCGCCGGGCTCGTCGTTGTAGATCTCACGATACAGAGCCACGGCCCGCGCAGGATCGCGCTCGACGGCACCGCCGTCGCGGTAGGCCTTCGCGAGGATGAAGCGGGCTCCGTCGTGACCGAGCTGAACCGCGCGCCGCAGCAAGGCTTCAGCCCGAACTCCATCGCGCCGCACGCCTGTTCCGTCCAGGAGCGCGCTCGCGAAAGCCGTCATGGCCTCCGCATTGTTCTTTCGGATCAGGGCCTCAAGGGCAGAGGAGCCGTGCTCGATTGAGGCTGCGTCCGGCAGCTTCAGGTACGTCAGCGCGATCCTGCTGGCCTGCCCGTCGTCATTGGCCATCGCCTTCTCGGCCGATGTCAGCCAGCGGCGCGCTGCGCTCTGCTGCTCGGCGGTCGGCTGGCCGGAGAGATACAGCTCCGCAAGCTGCAGGGCCGCCTCTGCGCTGCCGCTCTCCGCGGAACGTCTCAGCGTCACCTCGGCCAGGGGGCGCTCGCCCCGGGCGAGATAGAGTTTCGCCAGGGCAATCGGCGCACGAGCGTCGCCTGCTCTGACGGCTTTCTCAAGAGCTTCCCGGGCCATGTTGAAATGCCCCGGTCCTCCGGCGCGGGAATAGAGAGCGCTCAGTTCGACCATGGCAGCGCCGCTGCCCGCTGCGGCCGCCCGGCTGAACCAGGTTGCGGCAAGCGCCTGATCCTGGGGCACTCCCCTGCCCTCGTTGAACATTTTGCCCAACCGGACCATGGCAATGGCGCTGTTTGCCTCCGCTGCCTTCCGGTACCATTCCAAGGCGCGTGGCGCCTCCATGCCGGAGGAATGACCTGCATAAAGGTCGCCGAGCCGAATAAAGGCTGTCGGCGATCCGCTCTCGGCCGCCTTCTGATACCAGCGCATGGCATCCGCCTGCGATTGAGCGACGCCATTGCCGAGGAGCAAGGCATCTCCCATGGTGACTGCGGCTTTGACATGGCCGCGGTCGGCAGCGTTCCGAAGCCTCTCGATCGCGGTCTTGCGCGCGTCTTCCGTTGATGTGTCCCGATAGGTCAATGCGGTGCGCGCAAACTCGTACAGAGCAGCCGTGTTGTCGCTGGCGGCCGCCCTGTCGAAAAGCCCGAGGGCGAGCGGCACATCCCGGTCGATGAGAACACCGTCCCGAAGATGGCGGCCAAGGGCAATGAGAGCCGTCGCGTCGTTGTCCACGTGCCGGAGCGCCTCGGCCAGGAGGCCTTTTGCCGCCTCGCGGCCATCGCGGCCATACTGGCTGCGGATCTCCGCTGCAAGAACCAGGGCCCGTGGCGCTTTCGTTTCAATCGCCCGGTTGAGCCAGAGATCGGCCGTGGCGGCCGGCACGCTCAGGGCAGCCCCATTGTACGGATCCTCGGCAAGGATCATGGCTGCCTCGATGGAGCCCCGCTGCGCTGCCTTCTCGAAGGCCGAACGAGCCTCCTGCGGCTGGCGCAACGCCGACTTCGGATCGAGACGGAGACGGCCCAGGCGAAGGGCTGCTTCCCCATCCCCAAGGTCGGAAGCACGCTGATACCATTCGACCGCAACACTCAGCCGCTCGGGCCCGTCACCGGTTGCACGATAATGATCGGCCAGCGTCCTTGCCGCCTCGGACGATCCCTGTCTTGCCTCCTGGAACAGAATTCTCAGGCCCTGGGTCGCAAAGACGCTTGCTTTGGTCTGGTCGCTCTCAAGCCGCGCAAGGGCGAGGCCCGCAGGGCCATGCTCCGAACGCAAGGCGATCTGATAAAGGTTCTTGGCGCCTTCGATGTCCCGCTTGCCCCCGATGCCGGCCTCCATCAGGCCGGCCAGCACGAAAGCTGCCTCGTGGTTCTGCAGGGCCGCAGCGCGCCGCAGCAGCTCGGCGGCGCGCTCCACCGACGCCGTTCCTTTGTCGCGTGCCAAGATCAGCTTGGCGCGCCGCAAGGCAGCAGCCGGCCAATGTGCGCCCTGGACAGCCAGCGCCTGCTCGTAGAGACGCTCGGCCTGCTCCGGCTGCGGGCGCTTGAGAGGATTCGTCTCGCTCACCGGCAGCCCATCCTGAAGGAGCTGGGCTCTCTCGACGAGTGCGGCTGGATCACTGCGCTGCTGCAGTTGCTCCATTTTCTCCACAGCAGTGCGGAAGCTGCTGCGAGAGTCCACTTGAGTTGGGCTCTGCGACCAAGCCGGCGCCGCCGACAGGAGAGCAGCGGTAGCAAGGGTGGAAGCGAGCCACAGGCCGATCCGGATCATTATCGCCCCCAGAAGCATGTGGCGTTGCCGCCGACGAATTCATCGATGAGCGGGCGGTCGGAGCGGACGCCCCGCACGAACAATGCCTTGAGACGCCTGCTCGCAAGACCCGGTCGATCCCGCGCCACGACGGGCTCGGCCCAGGCCATGTAGTGGCGCCCATGGCTGCGCTTTGTCAGAAAGCCCATATCCTGCCGGCGAAAATCCTGCTCGCCGCCCGGGATGTAATTCTCGGACGCATAGGCCACGACCACGTTCGGCTCGACGATGCCGTTCAGCAGGTATGAGAGGATGCGGTCGAAGCTTACCTCGCCTTCGCGAAGGCCGTACAGGTCGGCTCCGCGAGCGGCTGCAACTTCCGCCATGACGGTGAGGCTCGCCAGCGATTGGCGCATGTACCACAGAGCGCGTGCGCCGCGCCGCGTCTCCAGGGCAAGGCTGCCGTCCGGGCGCGCCTCTCCCAGAACGGCCCGATAGCGGCTGTATCCCTTGTCATAGAGAGCCTCGTCGCCCGTGACCGCGCCCCAGGTCATCAGCACGCTGTCGGCGAGGTAGCGGTGGTTGTTGCGGTCGACCACGCCATCGAAGGTCCGGTCGATCCTGCGGACGAGAGGATCGATCCAGCCCGAGATGAGCCGCCGCTGTCCTTCGTCGAGACCGCGCTGCACGACCGAGTAGCCGACGACCGTCGGCAGGAGCACACGCTTGAGGGCATAGTATGCGTCGTTCTCGACCGCCGTATTCTCGAAAGCCTTGGCCTTGGCCCATGCAAGCAACAGATCCCGCAAGGAGGCCTCAGACGCCAGGTCTCCCGCAAGCGCCCGCCCGGTCATCACCATCACAGCCCATGCATAGTCGTTGGCGGCCCCGTCCGTGCCGTAACCTTCCGTCGCCTTGAGACCGTCGATGGGCTTCAGGGAGCTCCAAGCCGGATCCCGCGGAACGGCCAGGCACGCGGCCCGCACATTCGTGAGCACAGGCTGGGCAAGTGCGGCGCGGCGGAGTTCGACGTCGAAGAGACCTTGCACCTTGGCCTGGGCGTAGGAGGGACCCGCGGCAACCAGGCTCAGAAGCAGGAATGCGATTACGTGTTTCATGCTGCCTCTATGTGCCCTGGGAAGAGCTGGAGAATGCCCGCTGCTGCACGCTGCCATCCGTGCCGGTGCAGTCGGAGCTGCCTTGTGGGTTGAACACATGAAGATCGGCGCCCTCGCGGAAGAAGCCCTGATCCCTCAAGCGGCATGCAACAACCGGCTTGGCGGGACGGCAGGTGCTTGCGATGAGAACATCCGATTGTGATGTATGGCGCAGGACCTGTCCTTCCAGCCCGCGAACATCGCCGCCGAGCAGCCGGCGGGACTGCTTGACGAACTGGTTGGAGTACATCGCCAGCCCCGACACGCCCTGGGTGTTGATGCCGACCCCGTTGCCGGAGAAGCGATTGTGCCTAAGCGACAGGCTGGTCACCGGAGCATAAGCCCCCACATCTGGGCTCCGCTGCTCGCCGCTCTTCGCGTCGAGAAGGTTGGCGATGTAGGCACTGACGCCGGAATTTGCATTCGCCTCGATCCGGTTGCCATAGGCCCCGATGTCGAGGCTGTTGCGAACCTTCAACCCGTCCCGCTTGTTCCCGGCCAGATGATTGTCGCTCAGAACATTGCAGGAGCTCTCGAAGACGGTGATCCCGTCCTGTGCATTCCCGAAGGAGCTGTTGGCGTGGAGAACGTTGTTCGTGCTGTTGCGGTCGAGAACGATGCCGGAGCCGGCATTGTCGAACGACAGGTTTCCGGCGATCCAGTGATCGTCCACCTCGCGGGAGACGGTGATGCCGTGTCTTAGCTGGGTGCCATAAGCGGTGTTGTAGGCAACCGTCAGGCCTTTCGAGCGGTCATGGGAGTCGATGGCGTAGACGATGCTGTCCCGGTACTCGTTGCCGACCACGGGAATGTTCTGGGCCTCATAGGCATGGAACCCGAAATAGAAATTCCGGAACACGCTGTCGACGACGGCTCCCGTAGGCTGCGCCTGATCGCGCAACTCCGCAACCAGGTCCGGTCCGGAGGAATAGCTCAAACCGTAAGACTTGGCATTATCGTAGCCGAGTGCGGTGAGCACCGAAGACGCCACATTCGTGCGGCCGTCACCCCAGGTCAGCAGGAACGGACGGAACTGGCTGACCTTGTCCTTGTCGGACCAGGAAGGCTGCGCAGCCTTCTCGTCGTAGCCTACGACCTCTGCATCGACGATGTGTAATTCACCCGCATTGGCAATGAAGGCTCCGGCGTCAGCGCTCAACCGGTAGACCGGTGAATCCAGGCGCGAAAGGATGAGCTTTGCTCCTGGAGCGACGAGGATCGGAGCCCGCACGGTGACGACGCCGTCATTGTAGGAGATCAACTCTCGCGCATCGCTGCCTTGGATCTGCCGGGCCACCATGCCGAGGGTAGCCACGCCGCTCTGCACAACGATGATCCTCGGTGACGGCAGTCCCTGATACCGGATTGCCTGCTCAAGGCGCGACGTGCCGTCTTCTCCGTCATCGAGAAGCTTCGAAATGTAGGGATTGTGGCTGGCAAACGTGGTTCCAACAACGACCCCGCTCGGCCATGGGGTCATCGCCCGAACATCATCGGCTCTCGTGAAGCTCCGAGGTGCCCGGGTACGGTCTCCTGTATCCGGTGCGGTTTCCACCTTGATCAGGGTCAGGCCGCGGCGGGTTTGAACCTCCTGCGCGGATCCGTCCGTTTCACTGACGTTCTGAGCCAGGGCTTCTACATCCGCCGGTGCCTCGCCGGACTCGTCCTTCGAGGGCGTCAGGAGATGACCGGACCTTGCCTCAGCCAAGCGCCGGAACGCAGCACCTCTGGACCGATCGTCGGCAATCGAGCGGACGAGTTCCGTGGCAGGGACAATGCCGGCCGGAAGAGCGGCCAGCTCGACTGCAAGTGCGGCCTTGTCTTCGTCATTGACCAGTTTGCCGAAACTGCGCTGCAGCAGGGCATCCGGCAGCTCGCCGCGCCCGTTCTGCTCCATCGCATCCTTTGCCTCGGCGCGGACGGCAAGCTCCTCAGCGCGAGCGCGCATCCTCTCGTCGCCGATGCGTTGCTTGAGTTCGCCAACCTGAGCTTTGTTGCCGGTTTCAGCAAGTGACTTCACGATGCTGAGGAGCACTCGGTCACGCGAAACAGGCTCCTGGCGGTCCGCGACCCGCACGGCCTCGCCGATGGCACGCTCGCTCACGCCTTTATTCTGCTTCCGTCCGGCCTGCCGGGCAATTTCGGTCCAAGCTTCGGCTTGAACCTCAGGCTCTTCGATGCGCCCGGCCAGAGACGCTGCCTGCGCAAAGTCGCCGGACAGGGAATGAACGCGAACGACAGCGGACAGTACGCGCCCCATGTCTTGGGCGTTCGCGATCTCAAGCGTCGTCTGCATGGCACCGGCAGCGTCACCGGCCTTAGCCTTTGCGCGCCCGATCCCGCTCAATGCGTGAGACCGCTGGTCCTTGCCCTCGATCCGGGGCAGCAGCGCCTCGGCTGCGCTCAGGCGCTCGCTGTCGGCCAGACGCTTTGCAAGATCGCTGAGAGCAGATGATGCGTCGGCTCCTGCTTCAAGCCGCTCGGCGTAGCGCAAGGCCTCGTCAAAGCGGTCAGTTCGCGTGAGCGCACGCACCACATCGGGAAGGATCGTTCTTTGGGCCGCCTCCCTGGATGTCTCCACGCTCTTCAGGCTTGCGGAGAACAGCTGGTCGGCCATGCCTTTGTAGCCGGCGCGCCCAAGCTCTGTAGCAAGCGCGAGCTGCACGGAAGTTCGGGCAGGGCTATCCTGCATGCCTGCGACGATCTCGGCTGCTTTGAGCGGAGTTCCCCGGGCGATGTATTCCTTCACGATGGCCGCAAGAGCCCTGTGCTGCTTGGAGGTGTCGAACGATCCTTGTGCTGCCGCGAGAGCCACGTCGTAATCCTGGCGCTTGCCGGCTGCAGCGACCAGCTCCGAGAGCACGTCGTCCCGGTCACCGCCGTCAGGCAGGGCAAGTGCCAGCTGCAGGCTTTCCGGCAGGTCTCCGGCAGCCAGACGCCGCCGCGTCTCCGCCTTCAACTTGGCATCGCCTGCCTTCTCCCAAGGCGTTCCTTTGAGCTGATCCCGGGCCATGTCATGACGCGCATACGCACGATCGCGGGCGCGGGGAATCAAACCGATCGATCGATGAGCCAGAGCTGCTCCCGTCGGCCCAAGACCAACGGCCAGACGAGCCACGGCATTGTAGGTTCCGGTCTGCTCGCCGGCTTCCGGGATTGCGGCCGCCGTTTCGAGAGCCAGGGACGCATACCTCAGGGATCGGTCCTGAAGACCAGCCCTGCTGTAGGCATGTGCGAGTTCGATGAAGGCTGCAGCCCGATAGGCCGGCGACCTCTGCTCGCTGGCGAGCTGGTGCAGGGCGACGCCAGCCTCAATCCGGTCGGCGCCTGCTTGCGAACCTGCAATGTCTCCAAGGGAGGACTGCAGGAGCATCGCGCCCAGGAGGTCGTAGCTGAGACCGTCATCCGCAAGACGGATCAGCTCTGCGCGTGCCCCGTCCCGCAACTCGGCGGAGCCTAGTGTGTTCTGACCTGCGAATTTCTCGATCAGCTTAACCCGAGCCCGCGCGGTCTGATAGAAAACAGCCTTCTGCTTGGCGCCCACCCCGCCTTGCTCGGCGGACAGGAACGCCTGGCGCGCCTCCTCGGCAAGGCGCGAGACTTCGTTCGCCTCCTGTGCCATGGCGCTGGATCCCAGCGCCATGAACAGGAAGAGAGCCGCAGTGCGCAGGCTGCGCCGACCGTCAGATCGTGACGATGCGGTCATACTGATCCTCCAGACGCACGATGTCGTCTTCGCCAAGATATGTGCCGCACTGAACCTCGATCAGGTGGAGTTCCTCGTCGCCGATGTTCTCCAGCCTGTGGACGTCGCCCTTCGGGATATAGACCGACTGGTTTGCCGTCATGACGGAAACATTCTCGCCGACCGTCACCCGGGCCGTGCCCGAAACGACCGTCCAGTGCTCGGACCGGTGGTGGTGGTACTGAAGCGAGAGGCGGCCAGCCACATCGACGATGATGTGCTTGACCTGGAAGCTCTCTCCGACGCGCAGGGACTCGTAAGATCCCCATGGACGGCGCACCTTGCGGTGGGTGCTCGCTTCAGGGCGCTTTGCGGCAGCAAGCTCTGCAGCCAGGCGGCCGACATTCTGCGCCTGGTCCAGCGATCCGACGAGAACCGCGTCGGCGGTATCGATCACGACCAGCTTCTCGACGCCCATCACGGCCACGAGCCGGGAGTTGCCGTGAACATAGCTGTCCCGCACGTCATGAAGGATCGTGTCGCCGCGCAGCACATTGCCGTTCCCGTCTTTGGTGCCGACGTCCCAGAGCGCCGACCAGGAACCAAGATCACGCCATTCGGGGGCAACCGGCACGCACACAAGACGCTCGCTGCGCTCCATGACCGCATAGTCGATGGAGATCACCGGCGCCGTGTCGAACTCCGAGGCCAGCCGGATGGTGTCGTTGCCACGCTGCGCCATGGACAGGGCCCGGCGGGCGCAGGCGAGCACCTCCGGAGCGTACCGCTCAAGCTCCTCGAGAATGGTGCGTGCGGTGAACATGAAGATCCCGCTGTTCCAGAGGTGCTTGCCCCCGGACACCAGCGTCTCGGCATCGGCAAGCTTCGGCTTCTCGACGAAGCCCGACACCTTGAAGCTCGACTCGTTGAAAGCATCGCCCGTTTCGATGTAGCCGAACCCGGTTTCGGGATGGGTCGGGCGAATGCCGAAGAGCACGATCTGTCCCTGCCTGGCCGCAGCAGCCGCCCGCGCCACGGCTTGGGAGAAGACTTCGGACTGCTCGATCAGGTGATCGCTGGGAGCCACCAGCATCAGCCGGTCGGGATCCTCTTCGGCGATCAGAGCCGCCGCAGCCGCGATAGCCGGTCCCGTGCTCCGAACGCAGGGCTCGACCAGCAAGCGGGCCGTGCCGGTGTTCAGCTGCCCGAATTCGCGCAGCGCCAGATCACGGTGATTGGTGTTCACAATGATGAGGGGCTCGGCATACTGATCGGTGCGGAACCGCTGGACCGTCTGCTGGAACAGGCTGGAGTCACCGGACAGGGCGTGGAACTGCTTCGGCTCGCTGGAACGTGACACTGGCCAAAGACGGGTGCCAGATCCGCCGCACATCAGAACCGGAATAATATTATCCATTGTCGATCTCCAAAATCTTCAGTTGAGCTTTTCCGGATGTGAATCCGGGATAATCGTTATTGGGAAGAGACTCCCGCCAAGCGTCTCCCATTGGCTAATTCAGGCTCTCTGGCCTTTTTGGGCGCATTCGCCACGTCGCTATTCCCGCCAAAAACAGAGGCGATCCGGTTGCCGGCCCAGGTCATGGCTGCCTGAAACCTATTGGCCGCAGCTGCGATGGAAGAGCCTGAGAATGTGTCGAAGACCACCGATACCGGCTGACCGATCGTCGATGTTTCCAGCTCACGACCAGGGGCCAACTTGACGAAGAAGCGGTTGGACGTGGCATTGTCATCCGGCAGAGTCGGCAGACGTTCGATTTGCGCACCCCGGACGCGAGTGCCGTCGGCATACTCGATCATGGCGCTCGCTCCGCGGTAGAAGCGCAGCACCTGGTCCTGAGGGATGCTGGCAGCCACGTAAGGCATGCTGGTCTTCTCGCGGAGCGCCAGAACCGGCATCCCTTCACGCACGAAGCTCGATGCCCGGCTGTAGCGGGTCTGCACCAGGCAATTGCATGGGCTGTCGATCACGACGCTGCTGCCCTGCGGCCCCTGGATCGTAAGGAGCGGCTCGCCCGCTCTGACCTCGTTGCCCGTGGCTACAAAGGTCAGCTGCCCATTCGAAGGAGCCGGCACGTTCACCAGGTCGGCCGTGATCAGGGCGTTTTGCGCCGGTATGTGATACATGCGCTCGAAAACGCCCATGCCGACGAAGCCCAGCAGCAGCAGCGTTGCTGCGCCGATGCCCGCATAACCCGCAACGCTTCTCCCATGATGAGCGGCGTTGGCCATGAAGCCCGTCGGCTGGGGACGCTGAGGAACCTCGCGGGTTTTCCCCTCATTGCGCCGTGAGACCACATCCAGGATGTCGCCTGCCTCAACGACCTCACCGGAAAGGTAAGCGTCCAGGATGAAGCGAAGAAGGTTGTGCTGGCGCGGAGACACGTCGACGAAGCGCAGGCCGATCCGGCTGTGCTCTTCGGCAATGTAGCGAACTTCGGCGTTGATCGGCAGCGTCAGCTCGTAACCGCTGAAGGGGAACACGAGGGTCAGATCGAGCACCCGGCCAGGCTGGACAGACAGAGATCCCGCTCGCAGCGCCAGCCCGCCCACGGAGACGTCGACGACGGAAAGCTGCATCCCATTGTGAATGCATCTGACCGGAAGCCGGTAGCGGGGGTGTTGCCTTTGAACTTCGGCTTCATGCGTGATCTTCGTCATAGAGTCGGTCTCCGGGTCGGCATCGCAGGTGTTATGGATAGAAGAGGAAGGCTCGCGGTGTCGGAAGCACATCCATGCTCCAAGCCAACACAGTCACGAACGCAGCAAGCGAAAGGCTGTGCATGTAGGCTGACATGAAGTTGCTTGCGATCAGAGGGCGCTTTGCAGCCTTCGTGGTGGAAGTCGTCTTCTGCCGCGTCCATTTCTGACGGTCCAGGCGGAACGTCACATGGATTTTGACCAGCGATCCGAAGATCTGATTGAAATAGAGAAGGAAGGGATAGAAGACCGACACCCGTGACCGCGAGGCCAGCAAGGAAAGGGTCAAGACGTAACGTGTCGTGAGGATCCACAACGCGTATAGAAGCAACGCGTATCCGCTCACAAAGATCCCGGCGATGAGTGCAAGCACGAAGCCGACGATGGAGGTCCACATGGACATCCGCTGGTCCAGGATGGCCCACCAAGTGAACAGCCCGATCCGCCGCGGTCCAAGTGCAAGGGCGCGGGAGTTCGTGCGCAGCATGTTGCCGAACCAGCGGACCATGAGCATCGCGGCTGCCGACACGAAGTTCTCGGACGGCGGGTCCTCAACGGTCAGCACGACGATGTCAGGCACGTAGAGCATCTTGTAGCCATTGCGGAGAAGCCAGAACCAGCTCGACTTGTCGTCGCCGGTGAGAAACTTGAAGCGGCCGAGGCGCCAGTGATCGATGTAGTCGAGCTCCACCTGCCTGATGAATTCCGGATTGCAGATGATCCCGGCCCGGAACATCGCCATACGCCCGGTCAGGGTCAGAACACGCTCGGACAGCCCCATGGAGGACATGAGGGTGTGACGCTGAGCAAACCGCAGAGCGTACCACTCCTGGAAGATGCGGCTGCCGCGCACTTCGCTCATCTCGTCGGTTGTCAGTGCGCCGACATGCGGATCGAGCTGGAAGAATCCTGCGCATTTCTGAACCAGATCCGGCGGCACGATGCTGTCGCCGTCGATCACGGCAACAACGTCGTTGTCCGCAGGCGTACGACGGGCGATTGCCCTGAACCCATAGGCAAGCGCGTCGCGCTTGCCCGTTCCGGCGATCCTGACGACGACCAGGTCGACCTTGTCTTGGTCGCCGCAGATTGCGTGAAACAGGGCCTTCACGAGCCGCTGGTCGCCGGCCTCGACAACTGACGCAACGATCGTAGCCTTGCCGGGCGCCGCAAGAGCCGCCTCGAAGGCAGCCTTGTAGACGCGCGTCGTGACGGCGCTATCGATGCGAAAGGTTGTCACGAGCAGGAAGGCATTGGGCGGATCTTGCTTGACGACCGCATCGGAAGCTTCCCGCATGCGCGGGAAGACCCATTTGCGGTAAACGAGCGCCCGGATGAAGTGCAGCAGCCCCCATCCGTAGCGCCACATTGCAAGGAAACCGATGGTCCCAATCACGCCGGCGCTGACGGCGACAAAAGCCTCCTTCGGGAGTGCGGCGGCAAAAGCCGCCACAGCCACGACATAAAGGACATGCGCCCCAACCGACTCCGAGAGTCGGACGCTGCTGGCGTTACCAGCAGATTCCTTGATACGAGTCACCTGAGCACCTTGTCTGGTCGATACGAACGAGATCAATGAGAGGCCGATCATCGCTGACGACGTTCATGAGCCGCTTGGCTTCATCACGGTTGCCGATCACGAAGACTTCTGCGTGGTCGACGACCTCGTTGATGTCTGCGGTGAGCAGCGAGGTGAGGTGAGGCAGGTGAGCTTTCACGAACTGCTCGTTTGCTCCAGTCAGCTTGGACACCTGAATGTTCGGGTCGAAGATGCGGATATCGTATCCCCGGCCGAGAAGACGCTCGGCGAGCTCCACCAGCGGGCTCTCACGCAGATCGTCCGTTTCCGGCTTGAAGCTCAGGCCGATGATGCCGATCCGGCGCTTGCCGGTTGCGGCGACCATCGAATAGGCACGCCGCAGCTGCTCCTCGTTGGCCTGCATCGTTGCATCGAGGATGGGCGTGGGCACATCCAGCTTGCGTGCAGCAAAGCGCAGAGCGCGCAGATCCTTGGGCAGGCAGGAGCCGCCGAAGGCAAAGCCGGGCTTGAGATAGGCCTTGGAGATGTTCAGGCGGTGGTCGGCGCAGAGAACATCCATGACGGCGTGGCCGTCGATGCCGGCTTCCTTACAGATGTTGCCGATCTCGTTGGCAAAGCTGATCTTGAGCGCGTGCCAGGCATTGTTGGTGTATTTCACAGCCTCTGCGGTGCGGATGGACACGATCCGCGGCTCAACCTTGAAGATTTTGTGGATCTCGAGAAGACGATCCACGGTCATCTGATCGTGCCCACCGAAGATGATCGCACCGGGATCGTAGTAATCGGCGATAGCGGTGCTCTCGCGCAGGAACTCCGGATAGTAGGCGACGCCGAAGCCGACGCCCGCCTGGCGGCCTGACGCACGCTCCAGGGCCGGCAGAACGATGCTCTCCATCGTGCCCGGCAGGATGGTCGAGCGCATGACCACGGAGTGGAAGGAGTTCTTCTCCCGGATCGCTGCTCCGATCTGCTCGGCAGCGGCGCTTACATAGGCCGTATCGAGGGAGCCGTTCGAACGAGAAGGAGTTCCAACGCAAACGAATGAAATGTCGGTCCCGTTCACAGCCTCGCGAACATCGCTTGTGGCTGTGAGGCGCTTGTTGCGAATCCCGCTCTGAATGAGGTCGCTCAATCCGGGCTCCACAATCGGACTGATGCCTGCATTGAGCGGCTCAACCTTTTGAGGATTTGGATCGACTGCAATGACGTTGTGGCCGTCATTGGCTAAGCATGCTGATGAGACAGCACCTACGTAGCCAATTCCAAAAACACTAATTTGCATTAGGCTGTTCCTGCTGAATGACAGTGAAATCGGGGCGCGAATTCTAGAATGCGCCGGGTACAGCCCAATAAATACTACTGCTCCATTTAAAAGCTCGTCACTATTTCGGCTGGAGAGATACCCCCTACGGATTAAGCAAAGCATTACTCCTTCTAACGGCCATATTTAACTCAAAAGAACTTCTGTTGCCCCTTGATCCGCATCCACGCGAACAGGGCTTTCTTCCTGCACCCGTGTGACAGAAAACGATCGTGACGCCGGTTCAGCGGCCGTGTGGAACGTGCGCTGGCTAACGATGAGACGGCTCGTCTCCTATCTCTTCCCTACGATTGCGCCCCAGCTTGACGACATGGGAACGGCAGGAGCGCAGCCGTTTCCGTGCACGAGGGGCACGAGGATCGGCTGTGTTATGTAGGAGTAAAAGTCCAATCGATACGGGTTCGTTGAACTTGCAAGCTTGGCAGAAACAACTGCGGCATGGATCCTGTCGAGATGAGAACACGCTGCTCCGATGCAGCCTTACCCCTTTTGAGGATGGCTTCACCCCATGGCCTTTAATCCGTTGGGGGCAGGATAGGGGCACTGTCGACCCTATGCCCGGGCTTGCGTCTAATCTTGGATTAATCCATAGCCGAACAGTATTGCCGGCAGTTCAATGCCGATACTTTGTTCTATAAGCTTCTCATGTAAGAGAAATTTGAATTCTATCCTGCACAAGGCATAAATTCAGGAACTGCGGAGTGCTGAAGAATAGACGGCCACTATAAGCTGTCTCGATCATCTATTTTCCTTTACTCAGTCAAAACATTAAAGGCTTATTTTCCATTTTCAGAGCGAAACTATTGACGCTTGCCGCAATGTTGCCTTATTGTTGAAACACATAACGATCAATCAACCCTGCAAGTCACGGGGCATTTGCTTCAAAAAGTGACACAAGTTTCGTCAATATGAGCAATTTATTTAGCTGTCTGCGTAATTTTCTATTTTGTCCGCAAGTAAAGATAAAAACTAAAATCTCAATCAAGAAGCTTCTGAAACAGAGGCTCGACATCTTTGGGGCTTACGTCAATGGCTTTGAATCCGGCAGCTGATCCGAGCGGCAACTTCGACTTGTCCAACTGGAAAATCACCCTTCCGGTGGATCAGAGCGGCACGATCATTGGTACTGCCCAAGAAATAAAAAGCCTCAGTGGTTATCAGGACCTGAACTACTTCTATACCGGCTCCGACGGAGCCATGGTGTTCAGAGCCGCAGTGGATGGAGCGACAACGAGCGGCTCCAAATATGCCCGTTCTGAACTTCGCGAAATGATCGGAGCAGATCGTGCCGCCTGGACGATCAAGCAGGGCGGCTCGATGTCGGCAACCCTCGAGGTCGACCAGGTGCCTACCCGCTTCGACGGCTCGGTCGGACGCATCGTCGTGGGACAGATCCACGGCCAGGACGCGGAGCTAACCCGCCTCTACTGGGACAACGGAACGGTTTATTTCGTGAACGATCATGCCGGCTCGACTGGACAGGAGGCCGCCTTTCGGCTGACCAACAGCGCCGGCAAGACCCCGGATATTTCGCTCAATGAGAAGTTCTCGTACAAAATCGATGCTTCGTCCGATCAGCTGAAGGTCAGCGTTTACGCCGACGGCCAAGTTTATACGGCCACGGATACCATCAACAGCTTCTGGAACACCGATACCTTCTACTTCAAGGCCGGCACCTATCTTGGCGTGAATGAAACCCAGGGCACGGGCCATGGCCAGACCTCGTTCTATGCCTTGAGCTTCAAGCATTCCGGCTCGTCGTCTCAGCCCACATCCGGGCCGAAGACGATCAAGAGCGTTATTGGCACCAGCAGCAGCAATAAGCTGACGGGCTCAAGCTTTGCCGACAAGATCGACGGCAAGAGCGGCAACGACATCCTTTGGGGCAAGGGCGGCAAGGACATTCTCGTGGGCGGACCCGGCAAGGATGCCTTCACCTTCGATGTCAGGCCCACCTCGAAGAACATCGACGTGATCCTGGACTTCAATGTCAGGAACGACACGATCCGCCTCAACGATCAGGCGTTCACCAAGCTCAAGCACGGCAAGCTTTCATCGAGCAGCTTCGTTATTGGCGACAAGGCTTTGGATTCCAAGGATCAGATCATCTACAACAACAAGACGGGCGCTCTGTTGTATGATGCCGACGGGTCCGGAAGAGGGGCCGCGGTCAAGTTCGCCACCATCGATGATCGCCTGAAGATCACAGCCGCCGACTTCGTCGTCATCTAGCTCATTTACCGAATTATCGAAGACAATCAGGCACAGGGCGACGGAATTGCCCGGTGCCTGATTGTCATATCGACGCCGTGATGATTCTTCCTCGAGCCGTCCGAAGCTGAGCAGTTCGTTTCATAAGTTCACTGCCCTCAACGGCTTGGTCATCCGCCCCAGCCGCGACATTGAAACCATGGAACCCGAAGCCGCTGGAGAAGCGTTCCCTTGTTAGGATGAATCGGAGACATGTCATGGCAGGAGAATCAGGACGATGGCTGTTGGCTGCCTCGCTCTTGGGCGCTCTTGCAAGCTCGCCTGCAAGCTTTGCACAAACGGAGCGTCCTTGGGTCGATCCTCCGCCTGAAGGCTTAGAGGCTGCTGCCCCCTCTCCTGCCCCTTCCCAACCCCCTGCGCCTTCCCAAACCCCTGCGCAGGCTTCAACCGCCAAGCCTGCTCCTGCGGCCTCACAACAGGCCTCAACTGCACCTTCTCTCCAAGTGAGCGAAGAGAAAAAGAGCGTGGAGCCTCCGGCTCCGGTGCTGTCGCGCAAACCTGCCTCCGATGACGAGGTGAAGCAAAAGGCTGCTGCCGAGCGAAAGGCTCGCAGCGCTCCACCGCGTCAAGCCAGTTCACCGGTGCGGAAGCCGAAGGAAGAGCAGACTGTGCGCAGGCGCGAACCAAGAACCGAAATCTCGCGCGCAGAGCCTCGCAGCGGCGTGGAGCGCCGCGCCCGGATCACGCGCAATGGGAGCATCCGTGAGGGAGGCGGCTCGGATCTTCAGCTCATGAGATTGCGAACCATCGAGCTTCCGGACGGGCGGCGCATCGAAATCCTAACCCGTCCTGACCAGGACATCGCATCCGAGCTGCCTGACGGGTACTGACCGCCCCTAACGTCTACTCCGCCTGCCGATGGATCGCATCGCGATCCGTTCGAAGCGGTCCGCCTTGTCCGTCGCCAAGCCGCGATGCAACCTCCACGGCGCGTTGGCGGATGTCCAGCCAAAGACGCTGCTCGCGCTGAGCATCTGCAAGCGCCCGGTGCGCAGCCGGACCAAGCTCATCGTCCCTGTGCTGGGCCTGCGCAAGGATGTCGCGCATGAGCTCCCGTTGAAGATCGGCCGGCACATTCCCAGCCTTCAGAACGTCACGGAGCACGCGCCGGTGAGCCATATCGGTGTCCTGCAGACGCAGGGCATGGCGGGGCAGGCCCGCCGCACGCAGCAACTTGCTCAGCCACTTTCCGTCCCACGACGGCGCAGTTGCATAGAGTGTGGCCCCTGTAAGAGCTGCGATCATCCGTTGAGCAACATTCTCAAGCGGCGCCCCCTCCGCCATCAACCGCCCACGAGGGATGCCATGAACGGCTTCGGCTCCTGCATCCCAGTCCGTCCATGTGGGAGCAGGCCTGATGAGATGGCTTTCCTCCTGGCCGTTTGCGAACACCCAAGCCACCTCGATGGGATAACCGTGCTTGCCGAGAGAGGAGGCTTCGAAATCAAGGAAGGCGATGTTCGGCAGCTCAGTCATTGGGGATCATCTGCCGAACGATCATGAAGAGGTCTCTTCTGCGAGCCGTGACTGAACAGCCTCCAGCAGGGCATCATCCGGCATGCTGCTCTCCCAAGCCGCAGGAAGCTCGAGCCGTACCGACTTTGCGCCGCCGCTCGGTGTGCAGACCACATGAACGCGATCTGCGGCTCCTTCCACTCGTGCCGCTTCCTTTTTCTCAGGATCGTTGCCGAGGCCGGCAAAGGCCTGAATGCAGGACCAGACAATCCCCTCCCGGTCGGTGATCTCGCGTGGCATGACTCATGCACTCCAAGCCGTGCGACACCCCATGCGCGCAAGCCTGGCTTTCAACGCATGAATAACGATAAGGCTCCGCAGGCCCGCAATGGCAGCAGGGCGCATTTCCCATCCAAGACAGGTTGAGCCTCCATTGCCGATCCCTATGCTGAGCTTCTTTCTTGACAGGATCCTGCGATAGGCGGAGCCTCTTCCGGTTCCGCAAGCAACGCTGTTCCTTTGGAGAGAACCATGGCCAAGAACGTCAAGGACCTGCTGGCAGATGCGAACTCCACCGTGCCCAAGCTGTCCCCGGCTGAAGCTGCGGAGAAGATGAAGTCGGGCGATGTGCTCATCCTCGATGTGCGGGATGCGGCAGAGGTTCAGCAGACCGGCAAGATCAAGGGCGCGGTGAACGTCTCCCGCGGCATGCTGGAGTTCCGGGCCGATCCGGAAAGCCAGTATCACAATCCGGCCTTCCAGAAGGACAAGACCATCCTTCTGCATTGTGCATCGGGCGGCCGCTCCGCTTTGGCGGGCAAGACGCTGCAGGATATGGGCTACACGGCAGTGTTCAACATCGGCGGCTTCAAGGACTTATCGGAATCGGGCATCGACACAGAGCCTGCCTGACCCTGCAGCCGTCATTCAGACAAGCTCGGGCGCCTGACCGAGATCACTGCTCATTCTGGGCTCGCCAAGGTGTATGCGGAGTTCGGCGACCGGGCGATCGACCCTGTTGCCACGGGATCGCTCACCCCGGTTCGAAGCGCCCGCAACAGCCCCTTGCGCTTTGCTTCGTAGTAGTAGCCGCCCGCATAGAGCGCGACAGCGCGATCGGGATTGCCGCCGGCCACCTTATAGGCATTCGCCAGGTAGGCGACCGCATAGGTCATATTGGTGTTGGCATCCAGAAGGCCCGATGCCGGGCCCGTATATCCCATCCCTCGCGCCGTGGCGTAGCGGATCTGCATCAGGCCCAGATTTCCTCGGCTGGAGGCCCGTGGATTGTAGCCGCTCTCCCGCCTGATCACGCGATGCACCAGAGCCTCCGGAACACCATGGATGCGGGCGTGCTGCACCACGAGTGCATCGATGGTGGCCCGGTCGGATGCGGCGGCAGGCAAAGCGCAAACAATGGCCGCGCAGGCCACAACGAGACGAGAAATCATGAGCATCCCCTTTGTTTGGAGGGGATGCTCACAGTCGAACGTGGCAATAAGGCGTCAGCTTGGCCGTAGGATGTCCTGGCCGCTCACCGAAGAGCCGGCAACAGGCGCCTCAGATGCTTGTTCATCGACCATGAGCGGTCAGTGTTGAGGCTAGTCCTCCGCATGGGCTGCTTCAGCCGCAGTCCATAACCCCAGGATCGTGTCAGGGTCGGTGATTCGCAAAAGCTCGTCGGAGCTGAGCCCGATGGATACGCCGTATTGGAGGATTTTTTCGCGATCAGACTCGAAGGTGTCCTTGTCGGCCCATTCCGGTCGCGCATCGATCAAGGCGTTCATCATCCTCCAAATCCTATGGGAATGAGATTGGCCAACCATCTTGGTCCCCTGCGCAAAACCGGCTTCTGCTGTGATGCAGCAGAATATAGAACAAATAATGAACCGAGTTCAGCGGATTTCAACCGCAGGCAGACGGGGCCGTCTGACGTAACGTTCTATCAATATTGGCATGGGAGATGAGGGTCAGACGGCCGATCTCCACAGAACACTTGTCGTATCGGCGGCCTAGGGTCCTATACGTATTGTGCTGCTCAGTCTGCCTCGTCTATAGAAACGAACTTGCCACTGAGCATTGTGCGATCGAATGAAACGTCTGTTTTCAGAAATCTATCTGAACCTGATAGCAGGCGTCATTGCCTTAGGGATTCTTGGAGTTTCAGCCCATACGCTGTGGATGGAC
Source organism: Pseudomonadota bacterium (assembly GCA_030777385.1). Taxonomy (GTDB): domain Bacteria; phylum Pseudomonadota; class Alphaproteobacteria; order Rhizobiales; family Beijerinckiaceae; genus Microvirga. The sequence goes on from JALYFY010000743.1 coordinate 26,786, forward strand.
CGCCTGGACGCCTGGCAGGAGGCAGAGAAGTCCTCCCGGAACGTGCTCACGGCCCTCTCGCGGGATCTCGACAACGATCTCGAGTTGCTGGATCTTTCCCTCAAAGGGGCCATCGAAGGCCTCGGCCATGTGGGATTTCGGCAGCTCCCTCCTGATCTTCAGTACCGGATGCTTTTCGACCGCACGGTCTCGGCCTCTTTCATGGGATCTTTGCTGGTCATTGACGGAGACGGCAATCTCATCGCGGATGCGGGTCCTATCATCGCTCCCCGTTCCCTGAACGTCGCCGACCGGGACTACTTCACGGCTCACAAGACGAACCATCATCTTGGCCTCTACGTGAGCCGCCCGTTCAAGAGCCGGTTAAGAGGGGGCGAGCTGAGCATCAGCATCAGTCGCAGGCATTCCGACGCGGCCGGCGGGTTTGCCGGCCTTGTGGTGGGCTCCATTCCCCTGCCCGCCCTCAACGGCCTGTTCAAGGATCTGAGCCTCGGCCAGCACGGAACGATCAACCTTTTTCGCAACGACGGCATCCTGTTGACGAGGCATCCTTTCGATGGAAGCCAGATCGATCAGAATTTCGGCGCCTCTCCCCATGTCCAGCGCCTCCTTCAGGGGGGATCGGGCACCTTCGAATCGGTGTCGCCCATCGATGGCGTGCGCCGCCTGATCTCCTATGAAAAGCTGGACCGATACCCTCTCGTTCTTACCGTTGCGCTCTCCGTGCAGGAGATCTTTTCTGCGTGGCAGAGAAAAGCACTCGTGCTGAGCCTCATGACGATCACTCTCTGCTTTGCCGTTGTCGGGCTGACGGTGCTCTTCCAGCGCGAGTTGAGGCGGCGCACGAAGGCGGAGACCAAGCTGAGGCGGATCGCCCGAACCGACGATCTGACAGGCTTGCCGAACCGCCGGGCCTTTCGTGAGACGTTCGAGCGCGAATGGCGCCAGGCGATCCGCTCAGGCTCGCCTCTCTCCTTGCTGTACATCGACGCCGACTTCTTCAAGAGGTTCAACGATCAATACGGCCATGGACGGGGCGATGAAGTGCTCCGCGCGATCGCCAGCACGCTCGATGCCAACATTCGCCGCCCCCGCGATATCGCAGCCCGCTTCGGCGGAGAGGAATTCGTCATCATCCTCCCCGAGACGGATGCAGCCGGCGCGCAGATCATCGCAGAGACCATTCGGCAAGCCATCCTGGCCCTCGACGTGGCGCATGACGGCAGCCCTCATAAGCGTGTAACGGTCAGCATCGGAGTGGCCTCGGCTACGCCGTCTCGCGGAACCGAGAGAGGAACCCTCCAGGAGGCTGCCGACATGGCCCTCTATCAAGCCAAGGCGGCAGGCCGCAACTGCGTTCGCGGGTTCGCCGATACGATCGCCCACTCCCACACGCACATCCTTCCCCATGCAGCAGCCTAACGGATAGGCGTGGACGGAAACGCAAGCGTTTCTGCGCCCTTCACCGCATTGCTTGCCGGCGCCTCCTGGATCGGACGTCACGGCATGTCGGCAACATCTGCTCCCGCAAGCCGGAGCCCCTGCAATGCCCGGAGGAGGCACTCCCCCTCGACGTAAGGGAATGCTAGAATTCTTTGAACAGAGGGGCAGGATGTGAAGCAGGCGGCCTACAACACGCGCAACTGGCGCGAACTATTCGTCATCATCCTCCTAGGCGTGATGATCGGCTCCGGCATCGGGGTAGCCGCCAAGATGCTTACGCCTGTGATGATCTGGGCGAAGAACGCCCCTATCGAGGCTGCCAAGGCCAAACGCAAATCTCTGCTTCCTCTCGGGGATCCGCTCGGACATAAGCGGACAGCATAACCTGCTCCCGTGACACCGCTGTCATCCGAGCGCCCAGGTCGCGATGTGAGCCTTCGATGAGCAGCCGGAAAATCCCATCCCTCTGCAGAACCGGGATTACCGTCTCTGCATCAACCAGTTGCGGAGCGCTGACATGGCAGCAAAAACCGCCGCCCCAGCCAGTATGAATGTGACCATGCGCGTCATGATGTGCAGAACCAGGTCACCCTGAGAGCTTGGGCTCCAGAAGGCATGAACATAGCTGTGAACCACGCCGACGAAGAGACCAAGCAAAGCGCCGTTGAAGGCGTAGCTTCTGGTACTCCAACGTTCCGAGGATCTGCCGTTGCTGCTCATGCGGCGTTTTCTACTGCGCCAAGTGGCTCAATCCAAGACTGTTTTGTTGAGACCATCAGGAGCGAGCAACGGATCTTGCGAAAGAACACCTTTGCAGGTCTGCAAAGACAGCATGTGCGTGATTGTTTACACGATCCGCATGAGCACGCACAACCGGGACCTTGATAGTGGGCAGCAAAGGCTGGAGAGCATTGAGGCCCGGCTCGATCAGCACCTAAAGACGGTCAAGCTCGCGCTGACGGTTCTTTCGGTCCTCGGCGTCGCGACGCTTATGCTCCTGCTCTACCACACCATTCCTCTGTAGAGCCGCTCCCAACGAGCAGGAGCGAGCCATTCTCAAGGCGGTTGACCCGCGTTCAGCGGCTCGAGCTTCGAAGGACCACGCTCAGTCGATGATCGCTTATCCTTGCAGGATGCCTTCTCGCGAGTGGGCTCACCGGGAATGTTTCAGCGCAACCCAGCATGGCCGATGACCGGGACACGAACTGCGACTGGCGGGATCGACCTCAAGAACGCGGCGGAGTCTGGAGTATGCGCGGGCTCTCGAAGTGAAATGGATTGCAGTGGCTTGCAACACAAAAACTGCTCATGTGAGACAGCAAAAAGCCCGCTAAGCTGCTGCTTTTGCGGGCTTTTTTGATGGTAGCGGAGGAGGGATTTGAACCCCCGACACAAGGATTATGATTCCTCTGCTCTGACCAACTGAGCTACTCCGCCGCAGGCCCGGTTTGTCGCCGGGAGGCCGGTGATATAGTTCGGCGGGGCGGGGGCTGTCAAGCGCTTCTCGACGATTTACGGCGGTCTGTTTTCGGAGCGAAGCGGACAAGGGCGAAAAGGAATACTTTCTTAACGATGCGCGGCTAATCTGGATGGCGGCAAGGCCGGGATCTTGGAAAATCGAAGAAGAAAAACAGGCACTTGGCGTCGGTCATGATGAAGAATGATTACATTTGCGTCCATGTAGGGGGTATTATCAACCCCTCCTCAAGCCGCCGCCTGACGGCTTTCCGCAGCGGCGATCCAGCCGCCGCCAAGGACCCGGTCGCCCTGGTAGAAGACGCAGGCCTGACCGGGGGCGACGCCGAACTGGGGTTCGTCCAGGATGACCTCGGCGCCGCCGTCAGCAGCCGGGAAGGCGGTGGCTGATGCCACGGGCTGGGCGGAGCGGAGTTTGACGTGG
>JALYFY010000744.1 GCA_030777385.1 Pseudomonadota bacterium
CGCCGAGGCAAGCTGCGCCGATACGGCGCTCAACTCGCGGAGCGCCGCGTCGGCCCGCCGCTTCTCGCGCTCCAAGGCATCCTTGAACTGGGCCGCCCTGATCTCCGCGGACCTGACGAGGGCAAGCTCGGCCTTCACATTGGCCAGCTCTCGAGCAGCATCGGCCCCCTTGGCTTCATTGGTCCTAAGAGCCGCCAGCTGTTCGCGGGCAGCCCGAAGCTCACGATCAGAGGCGGCGGACCGCTCCTTTTCCTGATCCAGCGCAGCTTTCAGTTCCGCGGCCTGGAAGCCAACCGGCTGAAGGGACGCAACTTGCGTCCGCACGGTCTCCAGTTCGCGGGCCGTGGCCGCCGCCCGCTCCTTCTCCTGCCTCAGCGCAGCCTTCAGCGCGGCAGCCTCGGCAGCGCCCGCCTCCACGGAAGCAAGCCGCTCCTGCAAAGACGCGGCCTTCGCCAGAGCGGCGTCGGCGCGCTCCTTCTCGCGCGCGGCCGCCTGCCTGAACTCGGCCGCCCTTGCATCCTTTTCCGTCGATGTGGCGAGTTGCCGTTGTGCGTTTTCGAGCTCACGAGCGGCCGAGGCGACCTGTTCCTTCGTCTTCGCCAAGGCATTCTCAAGCTCGGCCGCCTTGGTCGCGCTTGCCTCTGCGCGGGCAAGCCGCTCCTGCAAGGACGCTGTCTTCGCCTGAGCCGCGTCGGCGCGCTCCTTCTCGCGCAGGGCTGCCTCCCGGAACTCGGCCGCTTTCGCATCCTTTTCGCGCAATGCGGCGAGCTGTCGCTGCGCGTTCTCCAGATCATGGGCGGCCGAGACGGCCCGTCCCTTTGTCTGCGCCAACGCATCTTCAAGCTCGGCCGCCCTGGCCGCGCCTGCCTGCGCGGCGGCGAGCTGTCCTTGAAGAACACTCAACTCCCGCGAGGCCGCAGCGGCGCGATTTCGCTCCTGCTCGACGGCGTTCCTCAGCTCGGCCAGACTGCTCTCGAGCGCCGCCGTATCCTTCGTGTCTTTCGGGGACGTCTGCGGCGGCGCCGCGGAGCGCTGCCCTTCGACCCCCAGCTTCTCCAGGGACGCAAGCAGAGCCGGGTCCTCGACGTGATCGGTCACGACAATTGCGATGGTGCCCATGTCGACGGCGGTGGCGAGAAGCTGCTTCGCGCCCGCCATGTCTCCCTGGCGAATCAGCTCCTTGAGATTGCCCATGAGCTCCTTTTGACCAGGCGAGGTCATCAGGCTCTGAAGCATTGCGTCCCAGTTCATCCCCGACTCGCCTCGGCGCGGCGCCGCTGCGTCCTGCGCTGCGGCGTCGGATCGGGGAGCGGCCGAGCCGGTTGGCGGCGGTGAAGGGGCTTTCGCCGCCTCCTGGCTCACAGCCCCTGTCAAAGGAAAAATCATCAGGCCCGTGAATGCCGCCGCCAGCGCAACGCTCCACCCTCGGCCCGAGACGGGAAGCACGACCCGCTCGGAGGGGTTCATCGCATCGCGAGAATTGTTGTTCGGCTCGTTCATGGCGACTTCTCCTTAAGGCTGCATCCTCAAAGGCCAGGGCGGATGCGACGGGGCAGTGGCAAGGTCGACCAAGCGCTTACCGGCGAAAGCTCAAGGTCAGACATCGTCAAAACGGACCAGAGCGGATGATTCCGGCAATATTCGGCCGCATCGAATTCAAATCCGGTAATGAAGCTTCACCGTCCGAACCATGAAAGACTTTTGCCACCTGTCATTGATACATGGGGGATGTCCCGGAGGTTCGAAACCGGCCCGAGACAATCGGCAGAGATCAAAGCCTCCTGCTGCGATGAAACAAGGAGGTAATTTGGCTTAAGCGTTCAAATCGGTAGTAAACCGAATGTTCCAGACGCCGAGGAGGCCACTGCTCTGCGGGAACCGACGGAGCCGTCAGCGCTTTCTGGCAGCGGCGGCTTGAGAGGCTTTGAGGGTCGTTTCCACCCTGTCGAGCTTGTCCTCGATTTTGTCGAGCTTGGTGAGGATCTGGTACAGAAGATCTGGAACGACGCGAGCGTAATCGACATTCTCGCGTGAGGCTTTCGCGGTCGCCTGCGCGGCTTCGATCAGCTCGCGGATCTCACCCCGCGTGACGGCCATGGCCTCACCCGATGGCGCAGGGCTCGATTGGCCCATGGCTTGGCTTGCGAGACCGAATGTCAGGATTGCGGCGATGGCTACGATGCGCATTGTCAGGCTCCAGGTGAACTCGCTCACTGATTTCAGGCCGCGCGCAGCAAGGCAAAGACTTTCTTGAATTCTTCACATGGCAGATGCG
>JALYFY010000745.1 GCA_030777385.1 Pseudomonadota bacterium
CCTCGAAGAGAGCGACATCGCCGAGCCCGCGATCCGCGTTCCGCTGTGCGGCCTTCAGAAGGCCCGGCAGCAGGCTCGGACGCATGTCGGAGAGTTCCGCCGCGATGGGGTTGGCCAGCGCCAAGCGTCCATCGCCGCCCCCGAACAGCTCCGCCTCGCTCTTTGCGATGAAGGACCAGGTGACGGCCTCCACCAGACCGCGCACCGCAAGCGAGCGGCGGGCCAAGCGCGTGCGCTTCTGGATCAGGGTCAGGATCGGCTTTGCGACCGTGTCCTCCAGGCGCGGCAAAGGCTTGGGCTCGATGCGGTCGACGCCGGCAATGCGGATGACCTCCTCGACCAGATCCGCCTTGCCCTCGATATCCGGACGCCAGGAGGGGGCCGTGACGCTCACGCGCTCGCCCGAGCCCTGGATGCCGAAACCAAGTTTTTTGAGGATCTGCTCGGATTCGGCAGGCTGCACGTCGAGACCCGACAGGCGCGGAACTTCGCTCCAGGGGAACTCGATGACGCGGGTGTCCTGCGGGACTTGGCCCGCCACCACAACCTCGCTCGCCTCACCGCCGCACAGCTCGATGATCATCTGCGTCGCAAGATCGAGACCCGGCACGGTGAAGGCCGGGTCGATGCCGCGCTCGAAACGATAGCGGGCATCGGTGATGATCCCGTGCTTGCGGCCCGACTGCGCGATGTTGAGCGGGTCCCAGAGCGCCGACTCGATCAGCACGTCGGTGGTGGTCTCGTCCGAACCCGAATGCTCGCCGCCCATGATGCCGGCAATGGATTCCACGCCGTTTTCGTCGGCGATCACCACGGTGCCAGGATCGAGCTTGTAGGTGCGGCCATCAAGCGCCAGCACCTCCTCGCCTTCCTTCGCCCGGCGGACGGTGAGGCTGCCCTTCACCTTCTTGAGGTCGAAAACGTGGAGCGGACGTCCGCGGTCGAAGGTGATGTAGTTGGTGATGTCCACTAGTGCATTGATCGGCCGAAGTCCGATGGCGAGCAGCCGGCGCTGCATCCATTCGGGCGACGGGCCGTTCTTAACGCCGCGTACAAGACGCAGGGCGAAAGCCGGGCAGAGCTTCTCGTCACCGGGAGCGAAGTCGAGCGTCACCGCGACCGGGCAGGCGCCCTTGCCCTCAACGGCCGGCACGTCGCCGCCCTTCAGGGTCCCGAGGCCGGCGGCCGCCAGATCGCGGGCGATGCCGTAGATCGAGGTGCAGTCGGGGCGGTTCGGTGTGAGGTTGATCTCGATCACCGGATCGTCGAGCTTGGCGTAAGCTGCGTAAGGCTGCCCCACCGGCGCATCCTCGGGCAGATCGATGATGCCGTCGTGATCGTCAGAGATTTCGAGTTCCGCCGCCGAACACAGCATGCCGGCGCTCTCGACGCCGCGGATGGTGCCGACGCCAAGCGTAATGTTCTTGCCCGGGATGTAGGTGCCGGGCGGCGCGAACACGCTCTTCATGCCGGTGCGGGCATTGGGAGCGCCGCAAACCACCTGCACGGGTGAGCCCTCGCCCGTATCAACCCTGCACACGCGCAGGCGATCGGCATTGGGGTGCTGCTCGGCAGAGATCACATAAGCGACCTTGTAAGGTGCCAGCATCTTCGCCTTGTCCTCGACCCCTTCGACCTCAAGGCCGATGCGGGTGAGCGTCTCGACGATCTCGTCGAGGGAGGCCGTGGTCTCGAGGTGATCCTTGAGCCAAGAGAGGGTGAATTTCATGACACTGTTCCTTGAGTGTCATCCCGGACTGGCTGAGCCAGATCCGGGATCGTGATCCGAATAGGGTGCTTCTCGTCTTGCGATCCCGGCTCTTCGCGATGCTCCGGCCGGGATGACGCTTTAGGACGTGAGGCCGCTGACGAGGCTCGGGATGTCGAGCGGGCGGAAGCCGTAATGGTTCAGCCAGCGCACATCGGCTTCGAAGAAGGGGCGCAGATCCGGCATGCCGTATTTCAGCATGGCGATGCGGTCGATGCCCATGCCCCACGCAAAGCCCTGGTACTCATCCGGGTCGAGCCCGCAATTGCGCAGCACGTTCGGGTGGAC